>NZ_LJOQ01000055.1:13131-22535 GCF_001672255.1 Anabaena sp. AL09 | reverse complement strand
TTGAAAATATTAAAACCTCAAATCCAATCGGTGTAGGGGTTTCAGGGATATTTTACCGAAAATATCATAAAGGGAGCGGTAGAGCCATAAAACCTGAAATACCTCTACCAAGGTTTATTCCTAACCACGCCTTGTTTTCCTTAATTAACTTAAATATTTCTTTATAGGTGATAGCATTAATATTGCCAATTATTAAGAATTTTTTATCGTATTTAATTAATTGAGCCACATACTCCCTAAATAATGAAAATGGAGGATTAGTAACAACAATATCGGATTGCTTTAATAGTTCGATACTTTCAGCACTACGAAAATCGCCATCACCTTTAAAATGAACGATGTCAGTTGAACTTGGTTTAATTCTTTCTCCCTCTACACCTGTATATTCAAAGAAAAAACCATTTTCAACTTCTTCGGTATTAAACAAATCCGTTTCTTGTTTTCTATAACAAGCTGTTATTAATTTTTTAATACCCAATTCTGCGAAATTTGATGCGAAGTAATTAAAAAAATTGCTAATCCGAGCATCATCGCAATTACAAAAAACTACTTTATTTTTAAAATGACTTTTATAATGTTTTAACTCATTTTCTATATCTGAAAGCTGTGTATAAAACTCGTCATTTTTGTTTTGTTTTGCTTTTTTCAACAAAGAGTGCTGTACTTTTCTTGCCATTATCAACCCGTATTATTCGTTATTGGTAATTTGGTTAAATATTTCACTACCTAATGCCTTAAGAGAGGACTTAGACACTTCAATCATAATATCAAACATTTTTTTTGCATCCCATTTTTCTCCATTTCCTTGTGTATAAATTGAAGCTGCTTGAAGCATAATTGTTTTATCATGATGCTTAACAAATTTATTTTTACATAGATTAGTGTTAATTGGCATTCCATAATTTGCAGAGATCAAATTAATCGCAGTTAAGGAAGCACAAGAAAATGGATTTTGACTGATAGCGAAGCGCGACCTAGGAATCGCTTTTCTCAAAGATGTTTAACGGACTCGTTAGAGGATGTTTTAAAAGTTTTTAATGTGGAAACAGACCCCTCTCCAAACCTCTCCCCTACCAGGGGAGAGGCTTTAAAAACCCCCTTCCCTTGTAGGGAAGGGGGGAAGGGGGGTTAGGTTTTTGGAGATTATGGGTTTCATATAATACTTTTCAAACAACCTCTAAGAAAGTCAAGAAACCATATCAGAATGGCTTCAAGAAAATTCTATTAAATATTAAAGGGTATTCGTAGTTTACCAGACTATTACTTCCACATTTCCGGGGGGTAAATTCACGGGTTCGGTAATCAGCAAGTTACCAGATTGATCAATTTTTCCTTTGAGTTTGTATGCTTGCATGATGTTTTTTATAAGAGGATGTTTGAAAAGTGGTATTCCGTAATTTTCATCACATTGCTACCCCCCTAACAATAAAAATCCAGTTCCCTCCCCTTTACAAGGGGAGGGTTAGGGTGGGGTAAAAAATATTTGATACATCAACCATAACTTTTCAAACAATATGTTGAAAAATTATTTTCAGTAAATCTCCTTGGGAAAAAGGCTTTTCTAAATAACCATTAGCTTTCACAAACTTAGCTTTTGCTCTATCTCTTAATCCCATTCTTTCAGTCATCAAAATCACAGGAGTATTTTTATAATGCGTGTGCTTCCGTAATAAAGAACAGATTTCATAGCCATTTAAATTAGGCATTTCTACACTTAGTAAAATTATATCTGGCTGCGCTCGCAGAATTTCCATCAAAGCTTGGGAAGAATCCATAAATTTCAGCACAGAAAATATTTGCTCATCTAAAAAATTTTCCACAGCATTTAATATGCTATAATCATTGTCCACACCCAAAATACTGTATTTCTTTCTAGCAGTAACTTGAGGGTTAATCGGCTGATTTATATGTGGTTCAGAATCAACTTGCTCAGAATTATTTTTGGGTAATTGCTCCTGAGATGTGCTATGTAAATTTGACTGATAATGATTTTCAAAATTCAAATTTTCCTGAACATCAACCTTAACCCCTGATTGAGATTGTTCCACTAAAGTTCTTAAATTCAAATGACAAAATTTAGGGAGATTATCTAAAAAAGTATGAGGAACAAATTCATAACTGCCATATTCTAAGTTCAGTAATGGTTGTAAAACCTCCAGCGCCAATTTTTCAATCAGCAAAGCAGCCTGGACGTGACTAATATATTTTTGATCAACTAACCAACAAATTGCTAAGTAATCCGGATTGGGGATTGATTGATTCTCAATATCTTTTTCAAAAATCATCCGTACCTGTTCGTTGATACCCAGAGGAAGAGTAGAAATTTGCTGACTTAACTGCTGTAAATTTCGGTAAAGAGGTTCAAACATTTCTTCGGAGTAACCAGCGTAAATTAACTTACCCTGATCCATATATATTGACCATGCACCCGACTCGCTAAAGACTTGTAAACAACCAGTAAAAGAATTATTAGTAATCTTCTTTAATAAAGTAATTGGTTGTAGCTTTTGGAAAAATCTATATCTACTAATCGGAATTGTATTCATACTCTGAGATTGATCATTAAAATTTTCTCTCATGATCATTTAATTACTGGATTTTACAAAGGTTTTAAATTCTAATTCTTGAATTCTTATTTTTAGGTTACTATAGATTTTTTGGAGAAATAAAAAAGTATGTTAAACATAATATGAAAAAATGAAGTAGAGAGGTTTGATCCGAACACCTCTAATTTTTAAGCCCAATGTTTCTTAAATCACCCAATACCTAATCGTGTCTGCAATTAATAATATCCAAGTTACCGAAAATAGCGATCGCCTAGATCGTTACCTATCCCAAGAGTTATCAGATTTATCCCGTTCTCGCATCCAGCAGTTAATAGAACAGGGTCATGTCCAAATTAATAATCTCATCTGCACATCTAAGAAGATTAACCTGAAAACAGGCGATCTCATTACTCTCGAAATTCCCACCGTTCAACCTTTAGCAATAATCGCCGAGAATATTCCCCTAGACATCCTCTATGAAGACGACGAGTTAATTATTATCAATAAACCCGCAGGTTTGGTTGTTCACCCCGCACCAGGCCATCCTGACGGAACTTTAGTTAATGCTATCTTGGCACACTGTCCCAATTTACCGGGAATTGGTGGCATTCAGCGTCCGGGAATTGTCCATCGTTTAGATAAGGATACAACGGGAGCGATTGCGATCGCTAAAACAGACCTGGCTTATCAACATCTACAAGCACAACTACAAGCAAAAACCGCCAGAAGAGAATATTTAGGTTTAATTTACGGAGTCCCCAAAACAGAAACCGGAAGCATAGACTTACCCATTGGTCGCAATCCCCAGGACCGCAAAAGAATGGCCATCGTTTCTATAGAAGATGGTGGACGTAATGCTGTCACCCATTGGCGAGTAAAAGAACGCTTTGGAAATTACACATTAATTCACTTTCAACTAGAAACAGGCCGGACCCATCAAATTCGCGTCCACAGTGCCAAAATGGGTCATCCTCTCGTTGGCGACCCCATTTATAGTTCTGGTCATTCCCTCGGCGTAAATTTGCCAGGACAAGCATTACACGCTTGGAAACTCCAGCTACAACATCCCGTTGCTGGAAATTTGGTGGAAGTGACAGCACCCCTTCCCCGCAGCTTTGCAACTTTACTGGAAGTGTTGCGCCGTCGTAGTGGTCTTTATTAAGAATTTCTGCAAAAATAGCCATTTATTCTCAATTTGTGAATATAGCTTTTTTAGTATTTATATCCCCCCTGGGGGGAAAAAGTAGCAGGTTTCCCAAATATTTAAGAATGTAAATTTAACAATTCTTAACAAAACTTAGCTAAAACTTATACAACAAAAAACTGCTGTAATCCATTTATGATAGTGAGTTTCTGGAAAATTAAAACAATCTTTAACTGCTGAATATTGCGATTGTTGTCAAAAAATGTAAAGTTGTGCAACAAAAATATTGACTTTTTATCAGATGTAATCCTTGTATATAAAGGATTTGAGCTAGTTTGTAGGCGATGATATTATTTATTCATAATTTGTAACAAATAATGGCTCTATGGCATTGTATAAACATAAACTGTAGGGGTTAAACAACAGGAGAAAGTTGAAAAAAGCAGGCAATTCATCAAGTTTGCCAGTTTCTCAAAAAATTCCCCTTGACTCTCATAATTTCTGGTTTGTAAACTGTAAACTAGTAGATGAGAAGACAGAATGAGAGACGCTTTGATTTGAATCCGTTGCGAACAGATCCAAATTAGTTTTAATTTAGACATCTCTCAACTAAGTAATTTAGGAGATTAGAGTCCATGACATTAGATGTATTTTCCAAAGTTGTTTCCCAAGCTGACGCTAGAGGCGAATTCCTCAGCACCGAACAACTAGATGCTTTAACCGCAGTTGTAGCTTCCGGTAACAAGCGTCTAGATGCTGTTAACCGGATCACAAGCAACGCTTCTGCTATCGTTACCAACGCGGCTCGTTCTTTGTTTGCAGAACAACCTAACTTGATCGCTCCTGGCGGAAACGCTTACACAAACCGTCGTATGGCTGCTTGCTTACGCGACATGGAAATCATCCTCCGCTATGTAACCTACGCAGCGATCGCTGGTGATGCTAGTGTTCTTGATGACCGTTGCTTAAATGGTTTGCGCGAAACATACCAAGCTTTGGGTACTCCTGGTTCTTCCGTAGCAGTTGGTGTTGGTAAAATGAAAGAAGCAGCGATCGGTATCGTTAACGATCCTAACGGTATCACCAAAGGTGATTGCAGTTCTTTGGTTTCTGAAATTGCAAGCTACTTCGACCGCGCTGCGGCTGCTGTTGCCTAACAATTCATTACAAATTAGCTCCAATCTTAATTGAGCTTTTCCCAGTAAAACAAGCAAGAAACTATCTAGGAGATTTTCACCAATGAAAACACCAATTACCGAAGCAATCGCATCTGCTGATACCCAAGGACGCTTTTTAAGCAACACCGAATTACAAGCAGTTAATGGTCGTCTAGTTCGTGCTGCTGCCAGCATGGAAGCTGCTCGTGGTTTAACCGCTAACGCTCAAAAATTGATTGATGGCGCTACCAGCGCTGTATACAGCAAATTCCCTTACACAACCTCCACACCAGGCAATCAATTTGCCGCTGATAGCCGTGGTAAAGCTAAATGCGCTCGTGACGTTGGTCACTACCTCCGCATCATCACCTACAGCCTAGTTGCTGGTGGAACAGGTCCTTTGGACGAGTTCTTGATTGCTGGTTTGACTGAAATCAACGGCGCGTTTGATTTGTCTCCTAGCTGGTACGTAGAAGCATTGAAATCAATCAAAGCTAGTCATGGTTTGAGCGGTCAAGCTGCTAACGAAGCTAATACCTACATTGACTACGCAATCAACGCTCTTAGCTAGATAGCGTCATGCCCGGAGAGGGATACAATTGTTAGATGGAGTTACCCCTCAAGGGGTTTGCCAGTTATTCATGGGGAGTCACTGCGTAAGTTGGAAAATATTCTGACTAGAAATTAAGTGGCGTTAAAATCTCCAAGATCACTCTGGTTCACCTAGCAATTGGATCTGGCTCCGGGCATAGTTTTATCTACAAATAAAATAGGTCAAGAGGCAAGAGTCAAGAGGCAAGAGGCAAGAGGCAATAGTCAACTGACCACTGACCACTGACCACTAACCAAGCTTTATTCAGCCAAAATTCGGCACAATAAAGGGGAAAAATATGGCAATTACAACAGCAGCATCCAGACTGGGAACAGAGGCTTTTAGCGACGCACGCAGAGTTGAACTGCGCCCTAACCCCAGCCGCGAAGAAGTCGAAGCGGTAATTCGTGCTGTTTATCGGCACGTTTTGGGAAATGACTATATATTGGCATCAGATCGCCTGATTAGTGCAGAATCACTTTTACGCGATGGGAATTTAAGCGTGCGCGAGTTTGTTCGCAGCGTTGCTAAATCAGAACTCTACAAAGCTAAATTCTTCTACAACAGTTTCCAAACTCGGTTAATTGAACTCAACTATAAACATTTGTTGGGTCGCGCACCATACAATGAGTCTGAAGTAACTTACCACTTAGACTTATATATTAACCAAGGTTACGACGCGGAAATTGACTCCTACATTGATTCTGAAGAATATCAAAATAGCTTTGGTGACAACGTAGTTCCTTACTATCGCGGTTTTGATTCTCAAACAGGACA
Source organism: Anabaena sp. AL09 (assembly GCF_001672255.1). NCBI lineage: Bacteria > Bacillati > Cyanobacteriota > Cyanophyceae > Nostocales > Nostocaceae > Anabaena > Anabaena sp. AL09. The sequence continues at coordinate 16,319 of NZ_LJOQ01000055.1, read as the reverse complement.
AAGTACAGCCGGTTTTACACGGATGTTCCGTTTATATCGTGGTTATGCTAACAGCGATACGGCTCAAGTCGAAGGTGATAAATCTCGTTTAGCACGGGAATTAGCTAGTAATCAGACTTCCTCAGTTGTTGGAGCATCTGGTAGTAACGATAATTGGGGTTTCCGTGTATCTGCGGATAACGCTCCTAAGCAAAATCTCGGTAATGCTGTAGGAGAATCAAATCGTACTTATCGAGTTGAAGTTACAGGTATTCGCAATCCAGGATATCCTAGCGTCCGCCGTAGTAGCACAGTATTTATTGTCCCTTACGAGCGCCTTTCTGAAAAAATTCAGCAAATTAACCGAGTTGGCGGCAAAATTGTCAGCGTAATTTCCACGTAAGATCCGGTGTTGTTCACCGACAAAACTCATCATAGGAGATATAGAAGTAATGTTCGGTCAAACCACACTTGGTGCTAGTAGTGTTTCTTCATCTGCAAGCCGCGTATTTCGTTACGAAGTTGTCGGCCTAACACAGAACCAAGAAACCGACAAAAATAAATTCGACATTCGCCGCAGTGGTAGCATATTTATTACCGTCCCCTATAAGCGGATGAATGAAGAAATGCGCCGGATTACCCGTTTAGGTGGCAAAATCGTCAAAATTGAAGCTTTGACAGTAGCAGAGTAAGCATAAAGCCCTGGCAATGATAGAAACCAGTGGGGAAGAATATTCTGTAGAGAATGCACCAAATCTGACACCAGAGATAGCAATCGCTAACCTGCAATCATCAGATTTAAGTCTCCGCTATTATGCTGCTTGGTGGTTGGGTAAGTTCCGAGTCCGTCAGCCAGAAGCCATAGACGCGCTCATTGCTGCGCTAGAGGATGAAGCTGACAGAACCGAACTGGGTGGTTATCCCTTACGGCGTAATGCCGCGAGGGCGCTTGGTAAATTAGGCAATTTAAAAGCCGTACCAGGTTTGATTAGGTGTTTAGAATGTGCTGATTTTTATGTCCGCGAAGCAGCAGCCCAATCTTTAGCTATGCTTGGAGATAAAACCGCATTACCAGTCCTGATAAAACTGCTAGATGGGGGAGTTGAGGCTGCTTTACAAGTACCTGGTTTTCCCCACCTTGCCCAGCCCTATACAGCAGTAATAGAAGCCTTGGGAGCTATGGGTGCAACTGAGGCTATTTCCCTTGTTCAGCCTTTTCTCAAGCATTCAGTTCCTCGATTGCAATGCTCCGCCGCCAGAGCCATGTACCAACTGACACAAGACCCTATTTATGGTGAGTTATTAGTGAAGACTTTGGCCACAGGTGATTTAAAAATGCGACGCATTGTTTTGGGGGACTTGGGGGCAATTGGGTATTTGGCCGCAGCAGAAGCGATCGCCCAAGCGCAAGTGGAAAATAGCTTTAAACTTATCGCTTTGAAAGGATTATTAGAGTATCAACTGCCACAACAGTCTGATACTTTTGGTATATCTGAACAAGCTATCCGAGTCATGAATCTCATGGATTCACTCTTGTAGTCAGTAGTCAGTTGTTAATTGTCAGTTGTAAAACTACTGACCACTGACCACTGACCACTGACAACTAATCAAATGGATGAACTAATTCAGGCTATTACCGTAGCAGACACACCTTCCCAGATGGTGACAGCAGTTAAAAATCTGGCAGCAACCAAAGATCCATCGGCAATTCCGACCTTAATTGCTGTCTTTGGTTATAACAATCCAGAAGCAGCCATAGTGGCAGCAGCAGCATTGACGCAGTTGGGAGAAATAGCAGTTCCACAATTGCTAGACCAAATTGATGATTATAACTATGGCGCACGGGCTTATTCAATTCGCACTCTCGCAGCGATCGCAGATCCCCGTGCTTTGGATATTCTCATCTCTACAACACTGACTGATTTTGCCCCCAGTGTTCGCCGTGCCGCTGCTAAGGGACTAGGAAATCTAAATTGGCAGAAGCTAGACATTTCCGCCAGTCAAATAGCCATCAACCGCGCCCTAGAGACACTTCTCTTTATCTGTGAAGATACAGACTGGTCAATTCGTTATGCTGCTATTGTTGGATTACAAGCTTTAGCAAAAGTAGCTCTAGTCCAATCGCCTATTCTTGCTAAATTTCAATTAATGCTGACTAACGATCCTGAAAAAGCAGTTCGCGCTCGCGTTCAGTTGGCCTGTAGCCAGTAAACTGATTTATATACCATATAACAAGGTAAAAGTCAAGATGTCAATACCACTACTAGAATACGCGCCCAAATCGCAAAACCAGCGAGTAGAAGGTTATGAAGTTCCCAATGAAGACACCCCAACTATTTATCGCTTAGATCGGGCTACCTCAGATCAAGATATTGATAGCATCATCTGGGCTGCATACCGCCAAATTTTCAGCGAACACCTGATTTTAGCCAGCTATAAGCAAACCGCTTTAGAATCACAACTGCGAAATCGGGCAATTACCCTGCGTGATTTTATCCGGGGTTTAGGTAAATCAGACGTTTACCGCACCCAAGTAGCAGATACCAACTCCAACTATCGCTTAGTTGACATCACCTTAAAACGGTTCTTAGGCCGGGCTGCTTACAACAAAGCCGAAGAAATCGCTTGGTCAATTGTCATTGCGACCAAAGGTTTACACGGCTTTATAGATGATTTACTGGCATCAGACGAGTATATAGACAACTTTGGTGATGATGTTGTCCCCTACCAACGTCGTCGTTTTGGTTCACGTCCCTTTAACCTGGCTAACCCCCGTTATGGTTCTGACTGGCGCGATACCCAAAACATTCGCGAAATGGCTGGCCGTTCCTACTATAGCATCCGCACATCAGGACAACTAACTACAGCAGATATCCGTCGGGCAATTCCTGCCAACTTCTTCATTATGGCTGGGTCTATTATTACCAACGAATGCAACTACCAACGGAGTTTGGCCACTGCCCAATCTTTTGTTAGTAGCAGCGAAATTCCTGATACAAGCAGAGATCATCAAGAACAACCCACAATTAAACCTGTAGCAGTTTCTTTACCTTATCGTTATATTCCTGCTAACGCCAAAAATTAGTTATTAGTTATTGGTAAGAACAACTAACAACTGACAACTGTACGGGCGAAGCATTTGGAGAACTATTTTTGGCAATGACCGATAATTTATCTTCCTAATGCTTCGCCCCTACTAACAACTGTAC
>NZ_LJOQ01000055.1:0-13121 GCF_001672255.1 Anabaena sp. AL09 | reverse complement strand
AGCATTTGGAGAACTATTTTTGGCAATGACCGATAATTTATCTTCCTAATGCTTCGCCCCTACTAACAACTGACAACTGACAACTGACAACCAACAACTGACAAACATGACAATACCTTTACTAGAATACAAACCCAGTTCCCAAAACCAGCGCGTTTCTGGTTATGAAGTTCCCAACGAAGATACACCCACAATTTACCGCATCGAAGACTACGCCTTTGGTGGAGAAATAGAAGAATTAATTTGGGCTGCTTATCGGCAACTTTTTAGCGAACACGTCATTCTCAAATTTTATCGCCAAGTTCATTTAGAATCCCAAGTAAAAAACAAAGCTATTACCGTCCGCGATTTTATCCGGGGTTTAGCTAAATCTGAAGCTTTCCAAAGTTTGGTAATTCAGAGTAATTCTAACTACAGATTAGTAGAAATTGGGCTAAAACGGTTATTAGGTCGCGCACCTTACAACAACAAGGAAGAAATCGCTTGGTCAATTGTGATTGCTACCAAAGGTTGGGGTGGTTTTGTTGACGCTTTGCTCGATTCTGAAGAATATCAAAGCAACTTTGGGGAAAATATCGTTCCCTACCAAAGACGACGTTATAAGGATAGACCCTTTAATTTGGTAACACCACGATACAGCGATTACTGGCGCGACCAACTTGAAGAAGCTCGTTATAAATGGGGTGACATTAAAAACTTTTTGGATATGGCAAATTCCATTAAGATTAAAACAGTGACTTACACACCAGTTAGCACTGCCAATATCCAAATTCCTAATACTACTAGGGAAACAACATCAACAGGTATTCCTGTTTCTATCAGTCCTAGTGTTAGTTTTCCCCTGCGCTAGATAGTTTTTTAACTAGCTGGGTAATCTCGGTTACAAAAGTGATAAAGTTTGTATTTTTTTAAGGATTTTAATTTTAGTTAGTTTGCTAAGTATTAGAGCATTTTGAAATGCCAAATTTACCAAAAGGCAGGTTCTTTAAAATGGCAATTCCTTTACTTGAATACAAACCTACAACTCAAAACCAAAGAGTTAGCAGCTTTGGTACGGCAGATATTAACGAAGACAATCCTTATATCTACCGGATTGAAAATGCTAACTCTGCCGGCGAAATTGAACAACTAATTTGGGCTGCTTATCGCCAAGTCTTCAACGAACAGGAGATTCTCAAATTTAACCGCCAAATTACCTTAGAAACTCAACTCAAAAATCGGTCAATTACGGTTAAAGACTTCATTCGTGGTTTGGTGAAATCAGAGCGATTTTATCAGCTAGTTGTGACACCAAATAACAACTATCGGTTGGTAGAAATGTTCCTGAAAAGGATCTTAGGTCGTTCTCCCTACAATGAGCAAGAAAAAATTGCCTGGTCAATTCAAATTGCTACTTTAGGTTGGGGAAAATTTGTGGATGTTTTGATTGATAGTAGCGAGTATGAACAAGCCTTTGGCGAATATACCGTACCCTATCAACGCAAACGAATGACCACAGACCGCCCAATCAGTTTTAGTCCCCGCTATGGTGCTGATTATCGTGACCGGGCAGGTATTGTCCAAAAATGGCCGTATCTTCGTCAATGGCGTGGAGGTTTCTACCCAGGCTCTGGGCAAAATGTTGATTTGGGGGCATTGTCTGCTGTATTACTGGTAATAACCGCAGGCATCACTTTCTTGTTGATTCTCAATTGGTTAGGAATTAGTGATATCTACTAACCTTTTGAGGGGAAAATAAGATTGAGAGGAAACAAGGAATAATACAGGGGATTTAGACCTGAACCAAAACTTACCGGGAATAGGGTAAAAATATTCCCTGTTCCCTGTTCCCTGTTCCCTGTTCCCTGTTCCCTGTTCCCTGATTCATTATCTTTGTTTAATTTGATCATAAAAGGAGAAAATTAATATGGCATTGCCATTACTTCAATACAATCCAAGCAGTCAAAATCACCGGGTGGCCAGCTTTGGCGTTGCTGACCAAAATGAAGATACACCTTATATCTATCGGATTGAAGATGTTAGTTCTTACACTGACATGACAAACATCATTTGGGCTGCTTATCGCCAAGTTTTCAGCGAACATGAAATTCTCAAATTTAACCGTCAAGGGACTTTAGAATCTCAACTTAAAAACGGTTCTTTGTCAGTTCGTGACTTTATCCGGGGTTTAGCTAAATCTGAAGCTTTTTATCGTTTAGTTGTTTCTGTTAATAACAATTACCGTTTAGTAGACATCACCCTCAAACGTTTATTGGGTCGTTCTGCTTATAATAAAAAAGAAGAGATTGCTTGGTCAATTGTCATTGGTACAAAAGGATTTAGCGGTTTTGTTGATGCTTTGGTAGATAGTGCAGAATACACTGCAACCTTTGGTGATAATACCGTACCTTACCAACGCAAGCGGTTTGTAGATCGTCCTTTTAACTTGGTAACTCCTCGTTACGGTGCCGACTTCCAAGAAACAGCCGGTACAGTCAAAACCGACTGGCGCTTTACCTTGGAAAACTTCTACACTGCTAAGGCAAAAGCAAAGCGTTTAAAAGAAGGCGATCCTGCTAAATTTGCAGATATGGCTGCTTCTGTATCTGGTAAAGGTAACTATGCTCAAAAGTTATCTTCTTTTGACATTGATTACCTCAATGCTGTTCCTTACCGTGGTAAACGCTAGTACCGCAGAGCGGAATTAAAAATTAATTATTAAAAATTAAAAAAGCTGGTAATATCTGCTTTTAGTTATTTTTAATAGTTAGTTAACTTCCGCTGTTGTGTACTAAGTCTACCAAAAAAATTTCAATTTATAGGGTGCGTTAGGAAGATAATTCTTGACGCACTCTCAATTTTTTGCGCTGCTTCCCATAGTTTTTGCAAACATGAATTTTTTTGCCTTTAAAGATGTACCTTGAGGTAGAATCTCCTATAACTCAATTAACTTGAAGTCCCAAATTTTTAAAACTGCGATCGCTATTTCTGGATCTATACCATCATAGGCCTCCCATTCAGACTGTGGATCTTTAGGATGCCCTTCACCTACATGACCTGCAATTTTTATAATGGGAATATTCACTAAGTAATCACGTTCCATGCCTTTAGGAAGGGCTAATTTAATTCTGCGGCCTACAAACTTCGATGCACTGGATTCAGCTACAGATTCACGAACTAAACAAATATCACCAGCAGTCCCCCAAGTAGTTTGGTAAATGTGGAGAAACGATATATAACTTTCTGGTTTGATGGATCTTTTGAGAACTTGCATTATCTAATCCTTATCCTTTTTTTTCGACAATTTCATGTAAACACTACCTGCTATATTCCAATTTCTCGCTTTTGACAAAATAAAACAAGGGGTTTACACCCCTTGTAAGAGTTTAAAAAGTGAACCTTACTAGTAATTTACGCAGGTGTAAATTGCAAGGATACACCGTTCATGCAGTAGCGCAGACCTGTTGGTTTCGGACCATCATTGAAAACATGGCCTAAATGTCCACCACAATTACTACAATGAACTTCAGTTCTGGTCATAAATAATGCTCGATCTGTAGTGGTAGCGATCGCTCCCTCTATTGGTTTAAAAAAGCTCGGCCAGCCAGTACCACTATCAAATTTAGTATCTGAAGTAAACAAAGCTTGTCCACAACCAGCGCAGACATAAGTACCAGGTTCATATTGTTTATCGAGAGAACTGGTATGGGAGCGTTCTGTACCATGTTTCCGCAACACCTGAAACTGTTCTGATGTGAGGATACTCTTCCATTCTTCCTCTGTTTTTGTCACTGCAAACTCTGGATTAGAAAGCGCCATAGATTCTGAACTCCAATTGATATAACGGGAAAAAAAGGCTGTACCGATTAAAACTGTACTGATTTGCAAAAAATAGCGTTTGTTCATTATTCTATTATTTGCTATTTTTCTCTTCCTTGGCCAATCAACTCCCATAAATTTCTAAATCCTCCATGAGAAATTGATGAAAATCACCTAAAAACGTCTTGCTTAGTGAAAAAGAATATGTAATACTTCCTAAATAAATTTAAACCCTACTTAATATCTCTATGAGATTATCAGTATCGACAACTCAAAGATTGTATCAGCAATTTTGTATCGCCACCTGATACCTGGCTACTCATAGCTGAATGCGGACTACAAATTAAAAATTACCACGATGAGTTTCTCCAAACAGGTTTTTATTAATATTTGATAATTAAATGTCCAAATTGTACCTGTTCCATCAAAAATAATCAGTTACTCTGGAGTTGATCTTTACAACGACAAAACTAATGTGCCAACTGTTAGGAATGAACTGCAACGTACCCACAGACATTTGCTTTTCCTTTGAAGGTTTTTCTGCCAGGGGAGGAAAAACAGATGAACATAGCGACGGTTGGGGAATTGCTTTTTTTGAAGGCAAAGGATGTCGAATTTTTCTAGACGCTGAAGCCTCTATCGCGTCACCAATTGCCGATTTTATCCGTCAGTATCCCATTCATTCTACTCATGTAATTGCCCATATCCGCAAAGCTACTCAAGGCAAAATAGCCTTGGAAAACTGTCATCCTTTCCGTCGGGAACTGTGGGGAAGATATTGGGTATTTGCTCATAATGGTAACTTACCAGACTTTAACCCGGAAAATCATGGGACTTTTCAACCTGTGGGGACTACGGACAGCGAAAAAGCATTTTGCTTAATTCTCAATACTTTGCGATCGCATTTTCCCCAAGGACAACCACCATTAAAGGAACTCTACCAGACATTACATAAAATCACCAAAGAGATAGCAATTCTTGGATCTTTCAACTATATATTATCAAATGGTGAGCATTTTTTCACCTATTGCTCAACTAAACTTTGCTACATTATTAGACAAGCGCCTTTTGCTGCGGCTCATTTAATTGATGAAGAGATGACTGTAGATTTTAGTGAATTGACTACATCTAAAGATCGCGTGGCTGTGATTGTGACTACACCCCTAACTGATAACGAAGTTTGGACACAAATACAACCGGGAGAATTACTCATATTTCAGGATGGTTTACCCCTAAAATTTGCCTAATTTTTGACAACTATTTTATTAATAAGACAAAGCAAAATTCTGGAGATATTCATTTCTAGAACTTGTTAGTAAATGCTTATTTAATATTGTAAATATCTGCTCCTTTTTGATAGGTTTATTAATAAAATCAGTTACCCCAAATACCTTAGCCCGAACTCGATCAAAAGCTCCATCACTACTAGTTAATATAATAATTGGCACTTGGGAAAAAACAGAAGTCCGTCTCATGAGGTACAAACTTGAATTATGAAACTCTTGTAGTGCGGGCATCTTGCCCGCTGGATATGTACCTCATAACACCGGAAAGTGCTGTAAATCACGGTTGCAAAAATCCTGCATCGCTACAAAAACTTTGTCTACACCGTGACCCAAGAATATATTACAATCAATCAAGAATTGCTATACTTAGCGTCTTCCCCGTTGAATTTTATCAAAAATCGCACCATCAGCAAAGAATTTCTTCTGGACACCACTCCAACCGCCAAGATCAGCTACAGTGTAGAGTCGGGCAATATAAGGGAATTTACTTTTTACTTCTTTGGACACAGTTGGGTCAACTGGACGAAAACCAACTTTAGCAAATTCACGTTGTGCTTCTGGAGTGAAAAGGAACTTGACAAAAGCTTCAGAAACCTCACGATTTCCATGCTTATCAACATTTTTATCCACAACTGCAACAGGTCCCTCTATCGAAATATTTACTGGAGGAATTATGTAAGAAGTATCTGTTTTGCCTTGCTGTGCAGCTAAAATGACTTCGTTTTCATAGTTTATTAATACATCACCCTGACCTTTTTTGTAAAAAGCATCACTTGATTCTCTGGCATCTTTGGGTAATACAACTACATTTTTAAACACATCTGTTACAAACTTTAACGCCTGGGCATCATTTCCGCCATTCTTAACTACTGAACCCCATAAAGCGAGAAAATTCCATTTAGCTCCACCTGATGTCTTAGGGTTTGCAGTAACAAGTTTTACATCAGGTCTTACTAAATCAGTCCAAGTCTTGATCTTTTTCGGATTACCAGCGCGAGTTTCTAGGGCAACTACTGAACGGGTAACAATTGCATTATTCGGAGCTTCTTTTTCCCAACCTGGTTTAATTAAACCGGCTTGTTCAATTTTTGTAATATCTCCAGCCAATGCTAAGGCTACCACATCTGCACCTAAACCGTCAATGACAGCGCGGGTTTGCGAGCCAGAACCCCCGTAACTTTCTTTAATTTCAACATCTTGACCTTTTTCTCTTTTCCATTTCGCCACAAAATTGGGAATAATTTTTGAGTAAGCCGCTTTGGTGACTGCGTAAGTAACTAAGGTAAGTTCAACTTTTTTACCGCTTTGACTCATTAGTTGCGTCTTTTGGGCTGTACCTGCAAATACAGGCAAAATAGTGCTTATACTTAAACCTGTTGCTAAGAATAAAGCCGGAAAAAACGGCTTTGTTATGGGAACAAATTTTGCGGTGTTGGCAGAATTATCTGTCATGGGATGTCCTAAAATTGGTTTGAATCTAATCTACGGTAACTCTGTAAAGATAACGTATTTAACCTCTAGAGAAAGAGCGTACCAGATGTCATAAATAAAATCAATAGTTTTTGCACTTAAAAACAACTATTTTCCTATCGGGTATTGTATGTATTAAATATTGCAAATATATTTTTTCAGCTTTTAATGCCTATAAAGTTTATATGGCAAATCTTTTAACAAATTAAATTCTATATTTATTTTTAAATACTTATTTAGATAAAGTATTAACAATTGAAAATTAGTTAAGTAATTTCCCGTTAAAACCTCCATAAAGATAATTAAAAATTGATACTTATCATTGAAAGGCATTGTAATTTTTCTTGAAACTGGTAAAATCACCATATTCCCTATCGTCAATATGCAGTTTTTACTAGTTTTGATAACCAGATACCTGCAATAATGGTATTTTCATTAATTAACCGTAGTCTCACAGAAGGACAAAAGATGAATTTGTGGCAACAATTACGAAAACGACTACAACTGAGGTTTAGTCCAAATTCTCTCAAAGGCTTTATATCACTTTTCTTAGTAGGGACAGTATTGAGTGTATCTCTTGCTGCTTGCTCTGGGACAAACACCAGGAATTTACTTAGTGCAACTACTGATACGGGTAAAAAACAGAATGTAGAATTAACCCTTGTATCCTTTGCTGTCACCAAAGCTGCTCACGCCGCTATTATTCCCAAATTTGTGGAAAAATGGCAAAAGGAACATAACCAAACTGTAGTATTTAAACAAAGCTATGGTGGTTCTGGTTCGCAAACTCGTGCGGTGGTTGATGGTTTAGAAGCAGATATTGTTCATCTAGCCCTGGCTTTAGATACGCAAAGAATTGAAAAAGCGGGATTAATTCAACCTGGGTGGGAGAAAAAATTTCCTAATAATGGTATTGTTTCTAAGTCTGTTGCAGCTTTAGTAACTCGTGAAGGCAACCCCAAAGGGATTAAGAATTGGGCTGATTTAGCCAAAGATAATGTTAAACTAATTACCGCAGATCCGAAAACTTCTGGGGTAGCGCGGTGGAATTTTCTCGCCCTTTGGAATTCAGTCATTAAAACTGGTGGAGATGAAACTAAAGCTATTGATTTTGTGACCAAAGTTTATAAAAATGTCCCTGTATTAACCAAAGATGCTCGTGAAGCTACAGACGCATTTTTTAAACAAGGTCAAGGTGATGCTTTGATTAACTATGAAAACGAAATTGTTTTAGCCAGAGATAAGGGTGAAAAAACAAATTATGTTCTTCCTGATATAAATATCTCCATTGATAATCCTATTGCTGTTGTGGATAAAAATGTTGATAAACATGGTAATCGTGAAGTAGCAGAAGCTTTTGTTAAATATTTGTTTACTCCCGAAGCACAACGGGAATTTGCTAAAGTAGGATTTCGTCCTGTAGATGAAACAGTAGCTAAGAGTAAAGAATTTGCTGACAAATATCCCCAAATAAAAACTTTAGGTACAGTTCAAGAATTAGGTGGTTGGGATGCTGTTCAGAAAAAGTTCTTTGCTGAAGGGGCAATTTTTGACCAAATTCAAGCTAAAAATAAACGGTAATTGGTAGACAACAACTGACAACAAGCATTTGGAGAACTATTTTTGGCAATGACCGATAATTTATCTTCCAAATGCTTCGCCCCTACTAACAACTGACAACTGACAACTAACAAAATTATGACTGGATCTGCGGCTGTACAAACTAATATTAAACCTCCCATTTGGAAGGTATTTGTAGATAATTTGATTCATCTTCCTTGGACTTGGCGGATTACTTTGGGATATCTAACTGTGATGTTATTTATTCCCATTGTGGCCATGTTTCTCAAGGCTAGTACGGAATCTCCTGCGAAGTTTTGGGAAATTGCCACCAGCGAGTTAGCATTAGCAACTTATAATGTTACCTTTGTTACTTCATTATTTGCAGCTTTGCTGAATGGCGTGTTTGGAACTTTAATTGCTTGGGTATTGGTGCGTTACGATTTTCCTTTAAAACGGATTATTGATGCCACAGTAGATTTACCCTTTGCTTTGCCAACATCTGTCGCAGGTTTAACACTGGCAACAGTTTACAGTGAGAATGGTTGGTTGGGTTCATTGTTAGCACCAATGGGGATTAAGGTATCTTTTACTCGCTTGGGGGTAGGAGTGGCAATGATATTTATATCTTTACCCTTTATAGTAAGAACTGTGCAACCTGTTCTGCAAGAAATGGAATCGGAAATTGAAGAAGCTGCTTGGAGTTTAGGTGCTTCTGAATGGCAAACTTTTTGGAAAGTGATTTTACCGCCTTTATTTCCGACAATTTTAACTGGCGTAGCTTTGGGTTTTTCCCGCGCAGTTGGGGAGTATGGTTCAACAGTAATTATTTCTTCTAATACACCCTATAAAGATTTGATTGCACCTGTGTTAATTTTCCAGCGGTTGGAACAATATGACTATGCTGGTGCAACTGTAATTGGTGTGGTTTTATTAGGAATTTCTTTGGTAATGTTATTAGCAATTAATTTCTTACAAGCTTGGGCAAGAAGATATGACAATAGATAAAGTTAAAAGACCAAAAAAACAGAGTTGGGTACCGGCAGTTTTAATTGGGATTGCGATCGCTTACCTATTTCTGGTTCAATATATTCCAGCTATTAATGTTTTTTTTGAAGCTTTCAAAAAGGGAACTGGCCCATTTTTATCTAACCTGGCAAAACCGGAATTTCTCCACGCAGCTTGGTTAACCCTGTTACTGGCTGCTATTTCTATCCCTGTAAATGCCGTATTTGGATTATGTGCGGCTTGGGCGATCGCTCGACATAAATTCCCTGGACGCGCTATAGTTCTTAGTATCATTGATTTGCCCTTTTCCATCTCCCCAGTCGTCGCCGGGTTAATGATAGTCTTATTGTACGGGAGACAGGGCTGGTTTGGTCCTTGGCTACAAGCCCATGATATTAAAATTGTCTTTGCTTTTCCAGGGATGCTTATGGCTACCGCTTTTGTGAGTATGCCTTTTGTGGCCAGAGAAGTAATTCCTGTCTTAGAAGAATTTGGCAAAGATCAGGAAGAAGCTGCCAGAACATTAGGTGCAAACGATTGGCAAACTTTTTGGCGGGTAACTTTACCGAGTATTCGTTGGGGGTTACTCTACGGTTTAATCTTGACAAATGCCAGAGCCATGGGTGAATTTGGTGCAGTTTCTGTGGTATCTGGTAACATTGCCAATACAACCCAGACTTTACCATTATTTGTGGAAGATGCTTACAAACAATATGAAACAGAAGCTGCTTTTTCTGCTGCTGTATTGTTAGCATTTCTGGCAGTTATCACCTTGATTCTGAAGGAAATCATAGAACGAAAAACTGAAATTAAAGAAGTTGAATAATGGGTAATAGGTAATTTCCAGACAACTATTAAATTACATCTTAGAGGTGGTTATGAGTAGTGAAAATAACCTGATAAACAAGCGAATTCGCGTCAGAATTCCCCAAGATCATCATCAAGAACCTGTAATTTCTCGCCTAGTTTCAGAATATGGCTTGACTGTGAATATCAAAGCCGCAATTCTCGGACAGGATGCTGTAGGTGATGGTTGGTTTGATTTAGATTTACAAGGAACAAATGGACAAATTCAAAATGGGTTAACCTATTTACAAGAATTGAAATTGCAAGTTTGGGATGAAAATAGCATTAGTGATTGGTAAAAAAATTGTAGCTTAGGTTAAGCAACAGAGCCACAGGAGATGGAGGAGAATTATCGCTCAGTTGTATCAATATCCCCCCTAACTCCCGTTTTTAAGGGGGATTTAGGGGGATATCAAGATTTTGGATACATGACCAAAGACTTTTCAAGCATCCTCTTAGAGGTTGTTTGAAAAGTATTATATCAAACCAGTAATGGGGGTTTTAAAGCCTCTCCCCTTGCAGGGGAGAGGTTTGGAGAGGGGTCAGTCTATACATTCAAAACTTTTCAAACACCCTCTTAGACAAAACAATCTTAGTTATGTCCGCAATTTCTCAGATTCCTCACCTTTTTAACCAATGGGAGATATCCACCTGTAAAAATAATCATCAATAAACTCCTTTTTTTTCAGACATAAATATCGAAATTATGTCCTAATTCTTAAATCAAACCACTTGATTTTCTCAAATTAATTAGTAAAAATATAAATAAGTCTAACATCTTGTAGGCTCTCTTGGTGACAACTTAACCTTATCCAATGTCCAGAGTCCGCTAACGCGGACTTTTTTATTTATCTTGATATTCCCTACATTTTTATCTCAGGTTTTAACTTTTCAATTTTTTGAGTAAAGTATAATTCTTGATATTTAAGTTGTTGAGCTATTTCTAATCCTTTCTGAAATGCTGTTAATGCTTGTGTAGATTCTCGGCGTTCTAAATATAAATCACCAATTTGGTCATAAGCTGACATTAAACCATAAGAATTGTTAGCTAATGTTTGTGTTTCTATGAGAATTTGGCTAGTTTGTAAAGCTGCATCTATTTGTTTTTGTGAACGATAAAAAGTAATTAATTTCTCTAATGCTTCTCCAGCTTTAGCGTATTGTTCTAATTGCCATGCACCAGTATAAGCTGCTTGATAATTATCAAAAGCCTGTTGTTTTAAATTGGGATCTTTTTGAGCTAGAGATTCATAATTTGCAGCTATCGCTAATTTCAAAGCTGGAATTTGACTCAAATTTTGTTCACGAGTATAAACTTGGACTAACTTGTTTAATATATCTATTGCTGCTTGTGGTTGTTTTCCTTGGGAATAGATATAAGCTAACTGTTGTAAATATCCTAATTCATTAGTTTTATCACCCTGATTAATTGCCAAATTTAACAGTTTTTGGTAAGTATTAGCAGCTTGGGGATAATCAAACCAACTTAAATGTAATTCTCCAATATTTTTTAAAGTCTCCATTTCTCCAGATGAATCTTGTTGTTGTTTTACTAAGATCAAAATTTGTTCATAAGCCAATATTCCCAATTTAGGAAACCGGATTTTTTGATAAGCTTTCCCCAGGGATTGCCATAATTGTAAATCGGTACTTTTTTGTCTTCCTATCTCGCTTTGAATTACTTGTAATCGCTGACTAATATATCGCACCTCTTCCCGTTCATTTTGATTCCAAGCGATTTCTCCCACTCTTGATAACGCTTCCACCTCAGACAATGTGCCTAAAAAGCGTCTCAATCGTAGTTCACGATTCCAAATCTCAAAGGCTTTCTTTTTATCTTCTCCTTGTAGTGTCACCTGTGCCTCTTGATTTAATCCATCTAAATCCGTCTTTAATTTTTGCAATTCTGTTAATGTTAATTCCCGTTTATCTGGTAAATTTGGCAATATTGGGTCAGTGATAGTTATTTCTAAGGGACTAGGAGGAAACTTATCCAAATCTTCAATTTTTTTTTCTTTGGCTAATGTGTTAGAAATACATAAATGCCAGACAATGATAGTAGTAATGATGAAAATAAAACGCTGTATCATGGTTAATTTACCTTTCTTACATTCATTAAACGCAGCATTGTAGATCAATAGAGGGAATAATTTAGGTTATAAGCAAATATCAAGTTTTACAAGTATTCTGATGCCAAATTTTCGGCTTTTTTCTTTCTTCCTCTTAAATCCTTATTCTTGAATATGAGTAAAATAATTCCCGCCATAAGTGTCAAAAACTTTAGTTTTTACTACAATAAGCAAAAAATTCTGGAAAATCTGTCAATGGATATTCCCCAAAATAAAATTATTGCCATTATGGGACCTAGTGGTTGCGGGAAATCTACTTTTTTGAAGTCTCTCAACCGTATGAGTGACTTAGAGGAAAAAGTCCAAACTGAAGGAAAAATCGAATTTTTTGGGCGAAATATTTATGAACGGCGGATTAATCTCAATCGTCTCCGTCGTCAAATTAGTACAATTTACTCCAAACCCAATCTTTTTCCCATGAGCAGTTATGATAACGTTGCTTACGGTGTAAAATTAATTGGCTGGCGACCAAAATCAGAATTAGATGAAATTGTCGAGTTAGCTCTTAAATCTGCGGATCTTTGGGAAGAAGTCAAAAATAAGCTCTATCAACCAGCTTTGGAACTCTCTTGTGGACAACAACAAAGGTTGTGCATCGCTCGCGCTTTAGCCGTTAAACCTCAAGTTATTCTGATTAATGAGCTTTGTTGTGGACTTGATCCCATTACCACCACAAAAATTGAGGAACTAATTGAGTGTTTGCGTTCTGAACTGACAATTATATTTATCTCTCGAAACATCCAGCAAGTCTCTCGTCTCGCGGATTTTACAGCTTTATTTCAATACAATGAAAATCATGTTGGACAATTACGAGAATTTGCATCAACTAAAAAAGTTTTAGCTCAAGCCACAGATTATCGTATCCGCGATTAGCCTGGTAGTTATTCTCGTTGACACTCCCCGGTCTAAAGACACGGGGATTCTACATTCACCGTCAAAACTTGCTCAACCAGGTTTACACCAAGCAGAGTAGTGGTTTCAACTCCTGTAGCGTTAATTTGGGGATGCCCTCCCCTATTTTTTG
>NZ_LJOQ01000054.1:0-46776 GCF_001672255.1 Anabaena sp. AL09 | reverse complement strand
TCTCATTTTTAGCTAGTAAAGATTGACCAGTACAAGGGGCATCAACTATCACCAAATTACTCGAAGCTGGCAATAATTCTGCAAAAATACTCGAATCTCTATTTACTACCCCAATTGGTTTAATTCGGCAACGTTTTAAATTAGAAATTAGCATTCCCAACCGCTTACCAATCACCTCATTAGTAATTAATAAATCAGGTTTTAAAGCCCTCCAAGCAAACACACTTTTACCACCAGGGGCAGCACACATATCAAAAACCACAGATATTGATTCGGGAATTGCCAACAAAACCGAAGCAGAAAATACCGAAGAAAAATCTAAACAATAAAAATGTCCTTGTTCATGAAGAGAATGCTTACCTGGTTTTTCTCCCAAAGATAACCTATCTACAAAATGCGGTTGCCAATGTGTTGGTGTTTGCACATTAAAAGGCGAAATATCGGGTTTATCTTGACACCACAGAATACAAGGTGCAAAAGGTTGAGGATGAACTAAAGCATCAATAAACTTTGTTTGTTCATCTACATTTGCAAATAACTGTCGCGTAACTTTAAGCAATAAATTAGAAGGTTTTTGCATATTAATTTCTACCAAATTAAATCAGAAGAGAAACTGTTACATGAGAACAATGCAATCAATATATTTGGCTGCATACTAAAAAGACATTGACCGATATTCAAATGGCGTTTGCAAAGTTCGTCCGGTATGGCTTCTGGCTTTTGGCTAGAAGCTAACCTTGTTTTAATGCTTGTCAAACTCATACCAAATTAAGATTTTAGATTTGGTATTCCACTTATGTACCGGAGAGGTCATGATATTTAACAATTTTCAGCAAAAACTCCGCCAAGAATCACAACGTTGGCGAGACGAAGGAATTATTAATTCTTCCCAGTATGACCAAATAGCCAAGCGGCATCAATTTAATAAGATAGAAGAATCTACCCGTGATAGTTTTGGTATCATTGCCATTGTCATTGGCGGTTTACTATTAGGCTTAGGTTTAATGACCCTTGTGGGCGCAAATTGGCAGGGTTGGTCACGGGATGTTAAGTTTATCTTGTTAATGAGTTTATTTCTCTCCACAGCCATTACTGGATTTTTGACTTGGAGAGAACCTACACTTACCACAAATCAGGGTAAAAAATCTCAAGAGGGTAAACGGGTACTCGGAGAAGCATTGTTAATTCTCAGTGCTTTTATTTTAGGGGCAACCCTCATGTTAATGGGGCAAATATTCAATATTAGCGGTTCAGCTTCTGAGTTATTTTTAGCTTGGGGGTTTGGAGTGTTAGTCATGGCTTATAGTCTTTCCCTCAATTCCTTGGGAATTATGGCCATTGTCCTCATTCAAATCGGTTATTGGATAGGAATTGGTAATTTAGGATCTGAATCTGGGGAAGTGACTTGGGCGCGGTTAGCTGTGCGCCATATGCCCTTACTATCATGGTTACTGTTTGTTCCCTTAGCTTATATTTGCAGATCCCGGTGGATTTTTGGCATGGGAGTTGTGGCATTTATTATATCTTTGCAATATAACCTCAGACCTTTACCACTCTTAACATTTTCTGATCTAGTTTCTTGGATAGCTTCCTTTGCGTTGGCTTTACCACCTGCCTTACTTTGGAGTTATGACGATTTACTTTTTCCCACAGTTAATTATAGATTGTTTCAACCCCTGGCACGTAATTTAGGCTTGATTTGTTTTGGGGTAGTTTTTTATCTTTTGTCTTTTCGTTCTCAATGGGAATCTGTAGACTCTAGTAGCAGTTTATCATTTTTAAATCCCTTCGATCAAACTAGTAATTTATCGAATGTATTGCCATCTTTACCCATTATTGATTTAGGAATTCTCAGCGGTTTGGCAGTGTTGCAATGGTTGTTTCTAATTCGTCAAAGCAACAGTCCACTTCGTCGGGAAGTATTTTTCAGAATTGGCATTATTACTACTTTTTTGGGTTTCATTCTGATTACTCCCTTTTGGCATCAAGCTATCACCAGAATTACTGAACTAGGCATTTTTATCTTCAATATTTTGTTGGCAATATTAGCCTGGGGATTAGTTCAAGAAGGTTTAAAGTTACGCAAAAGAACCGCCTTTTGGTGTGGTATGTTATTATTTACCTTGCAAATTATCAGCCGGGTTTTAGAATATAATACTGAGGTTCTTTTCCGGGCTTTAGTATTTGGTATTTGCGGTTATTCTCTCATTGCAGCCGGACTTTGGTTTGAAAGTCGTTTTACTACTTCTAAAACTAGTAATAGTGGTGGTAGCGGGAATAGCGGGAATAGTGGGAATAGTGGGAATAGCGGGAATAGCGGTGGTAGCGGTAATAGCGGGAATAGTGGGAATAGTGGGAATAGTGGAAATAGCGGTGGTAGTGGAAATAGCGGGAATAGCGGGAATAAAAGAAGCAATAGTGGGAGTGATTATAGAAGTAGTAGTGGAGGCAATAACGATAATAGAGGTGACAAAAGAAGCAATAGTGGGAGTGATTATAGAAGTAGTAGTGGAGGCAATAACGATAATAGAGGTGACAAAAGAAGCAATAGTGGGAGTGATTGGAGTGATTATAGAAGTAGTAGAGGAGACAATAGCGATAATAGAGGTGACAGCAGACGTGATAACAGGAGTGATTAATGGGATAATTTTCAATCAGAATGAAGACATATTCATCAAGAATAATTCAGCAGTTAAAACAAATTAATAGGGGATATTTTTCCGGATATTGCTACATTACTCGCACAAGATTAGATTTTGACTCTTACTTTCTTTCTCCTGACTCGGTGACTCCTGAATTCTTGCTATATAAATCTCTGCAAATAAATTCCTATCTAAAAATTAGCAGTAATGGGAAAAGTATTTTTTCCGATTATCTATTACCAATTACTAAATTAATCCCATGAAAAATGACTTCCCTGAATCAAAAAAAACCTCAACCCCAGAAATGCAATTTTCTGAAAAGTTAACTTTTCGGGATTATCTTATTGCTACAGAACAGAAGGCTAATAAACCTTTACCGATTTGGCGATTAATTGCCCCTTTATTGGTTCAAATAGGTTTAATTTTGGCTGTACCTTCTCAAGCCATGTATATAGACATGACTGGTAAGACGGTAATTTTGCAAACTGTAGCTATAAATCCTAATGATGTTGTCCGAGGTTCTTCATTAAACTTGGATTATAATATTTCTCGTCCCGAAACTTTGAGAAGATTACCAGGTTGGAATAATTGGTTGCGAAGAAATTCCCGCAGAGGTAGACAAATTTCCCAAGGAAGTACCTTATATCTAATTTTGCAAGAACGACAATCTTTTGATAGGAATGAACTCCAATCTTGGAAACCTATCCGAGTAAGTAGTAATCGTCCTGTTGATTTATCTAATAATCAGGTAGCTTTAAAAGGTAATTATCAAGACGGTTTAATTAATTATGGTTTGGAAAACTATTTCATTCCTGAAGAACAAAGACAACAGATTAATGAAGATATTTCACAAGTTCAGGAAAACAGAAATGGTAGACAACAACCAATTTTAGTGAGGGTAAAAGTAGATCCTCAAGGTAATGCTATTCCTACGGGTTTATCCATAAGAGATGCTTCTGGTGAACGTGGCTATCGCAATTATCGTTTTCAATAGGATTAATTTGTCAGAATCATGATTTACAAGATTTAAGGATTTACAGGATGATAGAAAAAATTCCCAAATTTTATCAACCCAACAACAATCATAAATCCTGATTCTGACATTTTCACTCTTTTTATTGAGAGAGTGAAGTAAAATATATTTTGTACAAATAAGTAAGTCGGCATGATAAAATCAATATACATTTAGTTTTGTAAAAACCCTGAAATAACCTATTCATAAGGTATTTGTTGTGGATTTACATTTAGTTACATATATTGATTGTTTAACGCCAACTTACTTATCCTGTTCTGAAAGTTCGCGTTTATCAGTCATCTGTCAATTAACCTATTTTTATCCAAGAGCTACTAATTAATTATAATATAATATACACATATACGGATAGAAATAAACTGGTTAATGGCAAAGTATCCTCTAAAAAGTTAGCAAATCTGATTAAAAAAGATAAACTTTCCCAGATCAGACAAGATTGCTATATATGATCAAGTAGAATAAGATATTTGTCTGTTGTCAAAAATTGCTGCTATATATGTCCAAAACTTACACCGTAGAAATTAACCACCAAGGTACAACATATACTCTGCAAATTCCTGAAGATGAAACTATTCTCAACGCCGCCTCAGCTACTGGTTTAGACCTACCAACTTCTTGCGGCGCTGGTGTTTGTACAACTTGTGCGGCTTTGGTTACAGAAGGAACTGTAGAGCAAGCAGATGGTATGGGTGTAAGTCCAGACTTGCAAAAACAAGGCTATGCACTACTTTGTGTTGCTAAACCTCTTTCTGATTTAAAAATTGAAACAGAAAAAGAAGACATCGTTTATCAAGCACAATTTGGGAAAGGGTAGATCATAATTATCAAATACCAACCAGTTCCTGTATTCTCAAAATCACAAATACAAAGGATTTAGAATCATGACAACTCACTTTATTACCGCCGAAATCGAATTGCAAGAAACCCCCACAGAATTGGAAAAAGCCATTACAGCGGAATTACAAAAACAAGGTGAACCCCTGCGTTGGGCTATTACTGCTATTGACGAAGAACAACAAACCGCAACAGTAGAAGCAGTAGTTACCGCTTAAATTTCTTCTTTGCGTCTTTGCTCCTTAGCGTCTTTGCGCGAAACAAAAACCTGTGATACCCATTCAAAAACCATACACCGTAATTTTAATTATACCCACCGGCATTGGGGCAGCGATTGGCGGTTATGCTGGTGATGCCTTACCAGTAGCTAGAGTTATATCACAGGTCTGCGATCGCTTGATTACTCACCCCAATGTCATGAACGGTGCAAGTTTATACTGGAATATTCCCAACGCTTTCTATGTCGAAGGATATGGTTTAGATAAATTTGCGGCTGGAGAATGGGGTTTACGTCCTGTCCGTAGTAACAGAGTCGGGTTACTTTTAGACCAGGGTATTGAACCGGAATTAATGCTGCGACACTTGCAGGTAGCCGACGCAGCCAGAGCAACCTTGGGATTAAATATTACAAATCATGTGATTACTGACGCACCGCTAAACGTAGAATTACGAACTTCTTCATCAGGTGCAAGTTGGGGAACAATTGGGAATCCTGATAGTTTATTACGGGCTGCCGAGAAATTAATTATAGCAGAAAAAGCCGAAGCGATCGCAGTTGTTGCCCGGTTCCCGGAAGATATGGACGAAACCGCAGTCCAAAACTATCGTCAAGGTCAAGGAGTAGACCCTCTAGCCGGTGCAGAAGCCGTCATTAGTCATTTATTAGTTCGTACCTTTAAAATTCCTTGCGCCCATGCTCCCGCCCTTTCTCCCGCCCCTGCGTCCCCTAATTTATCCCCTCGTGCAGCGGCTGAAGAACTAGGCTATACTTTCTTACCTTGTGTTTTAGTTGGTTTGAGTAACGCCCCGCAATTTATCATTAATACAAAAAATCACAATTCTTTGTCCACTGATATCTGGGTAAATCAAGTTGATGCTTTAATTATTCCCGCCACCGCTTGTGGAAATAGTGCTTTATTGAGTTTAAGTCATAAACAATGTCAAATAATTACAGTCGCAGAAAATAAAACTTTGATCCAAGTTCCTGCTTCTATGTTAAAAATTCCAACCTTACAGGTAAACTCATATTTGGAAGCAGTAGGCGTATTAGTCGCTCACAAAGCAGGTATCAATCCTTCCTCATTAACAATTAACAATTAACAATTACTAACCACCAATTACCAATTACCAATTATTTTTCTAAAATCCTGTGATTGAACAAAAAAATCAAGAACCAGAAATCCCCTACTTAACACGCACCCAAGTCTTAGTAGCAATGGGTGTAACCGCAATTATTCTCTGGATAGTTGCTAAATTATGGTTACGTTGGGGCGATATCATCCTTTTTAAATGGCACTGGCGCGAACAAGATTTATTATTAGGAATTAGTTTAGGTGTAATTATTACCATATTAAGTGGTTTAGCTTATCGCCTTTCCCCTCCCTATCGCAAAAGCGCTGATTATTATCTAGAAATGGTTCTCAAACCTCTAGCTTTACCAGATTTAATCTGGTTAGGATTACTTCCCGGTTTAAGTGAAGAATTATTATTTCGGGGTGTCATGCTACCCGCTTTAGGTGGAGATCATACCGCTGTGATCGTATCAAGTCTTTGTTTTGGAGTTTTGCACCTTAGCGGTCCCCAACAATGGCCTTATGTAATTTGGGCAACTATTATTGGTATAATCCTTGGTTATAGTGCCTTATTAAGTGGCAACTTGTTATTACCAATAGTTGCTCATATTGTGACAAATTGGCTATCTAGCTATTTATGGAAAATCCAAAAACTTTAGATATGGCTGGTAGCAGCCAATTCCTCCCCAGATTTTTGTCAAACAAGTCAATCCCATAAAAAATCTCTACATGATAGCTGCTTTGATTTTTAAGGATTGTCAAGCTTTTAGCAATGACCAATGACTAATCACCAACTGCCCCAATAAAGTTAAGATTCTAGTATCTGTCAATGAAAATTTTTTAAGCTATATAGTAAGCGGCAACGGTAAACACATTATGTATGATGTCCTAGATTCCCACGCAGTCCTGGAAGTATTGCGACCAGTAGAAGATCCAGAACTTCGCAAAAGTCTGGTAGAACTGAATATGATTCGCAACGTCAAGATTGACGGTGGCAAGGTTAGTTTCACTTTGGTGTTAACCACTCCCGCTTGTCCTTTACGGGAATTTATTGTTGAAGACTGTAAAAAAGCTGTTAAAAAGCTGCCTGATGTCACAGATGTAATTATAGAAGTAACAGCGGAAACACCCCAGCAAAAAAGCTTACCAGACCGGAATGGCGTACCTGGGGTGAAAAATATTATTGCTGTTTCTAGCGGTAAAGGTGGCGTTGGTAAAAGTACAGTGGCTGTAAATATTGCCGTGGCTTTAGCGCAAACTGGGGCAAAGGTAGGTTTATTAGATGCAGATATTTATGGACCAAATGATCCCACAATGTTGGGTTTGAGTGATTCCGAAATTAATGTCCGTTCTACAGAAGCAGGAGACATCCTCGAACCGGCTTTTAATCATGGTGTCAAGCTGGTTTCAATGGGCTTTTTGATTGATCGAGATCAGCCAGTAATTTGGCGCGGTCCCATGCTGAATGGTGTGATTCGTCAGTTTCTCTATCAAGTCGAATGGGGAGAACTGGACTATTTAATTGTGGATATGCCCCCTGGGACTGGAGATGCTCAATTAACTTTAACCCAAGCTGTCCCAATGGCAGGAGTAGTCATTGTTACCACACCACAAACTGTAGCTTTGTTGGACTCCCGAAAGGGGTTGCGGATGTTCCAGCAGTTAAATGTCCCAGTTTTGGGAATTGTGGAAAATATGAGCTATTTTATTCCCCCAGATCAACCAGATAAGCAATATGACATTTTTGGTTCTGGTGGTGGTTCCAAAACAGCCGCAGAATTGGGAGTTCCTCTGTTAGGATGTGTACCATTAGAAATTTCTACCCGGATTGGCGGTGATACTGGTGTGCCGATAGTAATTGGTGAACCCAACTCAGCCGCAGCCAAAGCCCTAACAGCGATCGCTCTCACTGTAGCAGGTAAAGTATCAGTTAATGCTTTGACATAAGATCAGGAGTCAGGAGTCAGGAGTCAGGAGTCAGGAGTTTAGAAGAAGGAAGAAGGAAGAAGGAAGAAGGAAGAAGGAAGAAGAAAGAAAATTTTCCCCTACTTCCTCTACTTCCTCTACTTCCCCTACTTCCCCTACTCCCCCTACTTCCCCTACTCCCCCTAACTCCCCCTACTCCCCCTACTCCCCCTACTCCCTCTGCCCCCTGCCTTCTGCCCAACATCCTCCTCACACAATGTTATTAAAACCTTCGTTCCCTAAAATGCGTTGGCAATCTTGGCTTCAGCCCTGGCAACAAATAGATGGGCTACTATTTTTTCTCCCCGTTGCTGTTAGTATGTTCGGGGGGCTAATGATTCTGAGTACAGAACTGAAGCAACCTGTAACTGACTGGTGGTGGCACTGGTTGACAGCCGCTATTGGGACAATAATCGCCTTATTTTTAGCTCGTTGCCGCTATGAAACCCTCATGGAGTGGCATTGGTTTATCTATGGGCTGACCAACTTTAGTTTAATCGCTGTCATGCTCGCTGGTACTAGTGCCAAAGGCGCACAGCGTTGGATTAGTATTGCGGGTTTTAATGTTCAACCCTCAGAATTTGCCAAATTAGGATTAATTATTACCTTAGCAGCTTTGTTACATAGGCGAACTGCTTCTACTCTAGAGAGTGTTTTCCGTGTCTTGGCAATTACGGTTGTACCTTGGGCATTGGTATTTTTACAACCAGACTTGGCAACATCGCTGGTATTTGGGGCAATATTTTTAGGAATGTTGTACTGGGCAAATGCCAACCCCGGCTGGTTAATACTCATGGTTTCTCCAGTCATAGCAGCAATATTATTTAGTATATCTTGGCCATTATCAACGCCCATAATGTTATCTAAAGACATATCATTAAGCATATTAGGTTTAGTATGGGCAGTAGTGATGGCGCTAGTTGGTTGGTTTAGTCTGCCTTGGAAGCGGTTTGGTATTGCTGCTATTGCTTCGTTCTGTCTAAATATGCTCGGTGGCGAATTAGGCCTTTTTGCCTGGAATCATGTATTAAAAGAGTATCAAAAAAACCGGCTTAGTGTATTTATCAACCCTGAGCATGATCCTCTTGGCGCTGGTTATCACCTGATTCAATCTCGCATTGCTATTGGCGCTGGTGAAGTTTGGGGCTGGGGTTTGTTTAAAGGTCCCATGACTCAACTGAATTTTGTTCCGGAACAGCACACAGATTTTATTTTCTCGGCTGTTGCTGAAGAATTTGGTCTTGTGGGTTGTTTAGTTTTACTATCGGTCTTTTGCTTAATTTGCTTCCGTTTACTTCATGTAGCTCAAACCGCCAAAGATAACTTTGGTTCACTTTTAGCTATTGGTGTTTTGTCTATGATTGTGTTTCAACTAATTGTGAATGTTGGTATGACAGTTGGTTTAGCACCTGTGGCGGGAATTCCCTTACCTTGGATGAGTTATGGACGTTCGGCGATGCTGACTAACTTTATTGCCATCGGTATAGTAGAATCTGTAGCTAATTATCGTCAACGCCAAAAGTATTATTAAAGAGGAGTCACCGAGTCAGGAGTTCAAGAAGCAGGAGAAAGAATAGAATTACCAATCACCAATTACCAATTACCAATTAAGCTAGAAATAAGAAACCAATAAGGGTAAATATGATGATCCTACCTGGAGCAACTGTTCGCGTCAAAAATCCTGCTGATACATATTATCGGTCAGAAGGACTTGTCCAACGAGTTAGTGATGGTAAAGTAGCTGTACTGTTTGAAGGTGGTAATTGGGATAAAATAATTACTTTCCGTCTTACAGAATTAGAACCCGTGGAAACTACAATCCAGAAAAAAGGGAAATAGTAATTTAGTTATTAGTCAGTGGTTATTAGTTTTTCACTAAGACTATTGACTAATCGCACCTTCAGAAAATATGTTTATTCATTTTTAATTTTTAATTGATAATTTTTAATTGCTTATGCGTCTACCTTTACCACAGTTTGCTATTGACAATCGCCATTCCCATCACTTTGCAGAGGTAATTGAAACCACAACTACAGAATTTTTGGCTCAATGTTTAGAACCAGAAGACTTGAGTTTTCCACCAATGCCACCTTTTGGAAGTTGGGTTTGTGCTGTAGATGAAGAATCAGGTAATCAAGTTTATGCCGTAGTTTATCATGCCACAACGATGCCTATTGATTCTGTACATCGGGCAGTTGCACTAGGATTATCTTTAGAAGCTTTGCGTGAGGAACAACCCCAAATATTTTCCATGCTCAAAACTGAATTTCGAGCAGCGATTGTGGGATTTAAAGAAAAATCTCTAAATAGTAATAACAGCAAAATGTATCAATATTTGCCACCTCGTCCGCCACAAATTCACCAAGCTGTTAATCATTGTCAAGCAGAAGAAATTATTCAGTTTACAGAAGAACTAGATTTTTTACGAACATTACTTTTCATTAGTGGTGCGCCTGTAGATTCTTTGGCCGCAGCCGCTATTCGGGGAATATATCAGTTACGAAAAACTGACCGAGAATGGTTGATTAAAGCTGGAAGACATCTGAGTATGTTACTCAAAGATGATTATGATCGGTTGCGGTTTATTTTGAGTCAAATTCATCCATAAACTTTGAAGTTTGCTGTATTTCGTCTGAGTGATTCGAGACAACTGGGATTTTGATAATAAACTCAGAACCTTCTCCGGGAGTAGATATACAATAAAGTTCACCACCATGTTTTTCAACTACGATTTGGTAGCTAATTGATAATCCTAATCCTGTTCCTTTGCCTACAGCTTTGGTAGTAAAAAATGGGTCAAATAATCGTTTTTGGACTTCTTCTGAAATGCCTGAACCATTATCGGCAATGCGAACAATAACATAATGATCATTAGTTATTTCTGTCCGAATCCGAATTTGCAAATTTTTACGGGTTTTTAGAATTAAATTATCACTTTCAGAAAGAGCATCAATAGCATTGACAAGAATATTCATAAATACCTGATTCAGTTGCCCTGCATAGCACTTTATTAATGGTAATTTGTCATATTCTTTAATTAATTCAATTTCTACCCGCTCAGGTCTAGCTTTTAAACTATGTTTGAGAATTATTAATGTATTCTCTATACCTTCATGGATATCAACAAATTTAATTTCTGCTTGATCTAATCGGGAAAAATTACGTAAAGATAAGACAATTTCATTTACTCTTGTAGCACCAACTTTCATGGAAGATAGTAATTTTGGTAAGTCTTCCAGAATAAATTCTATTTCAATTCCCTTCTCTTTAGCTTCAGATATTGCGTCAGCATAGGATAATTCTTGTTTATAATTTTCCAGGATGTAGAGTATATCTTGAACATATTCGACAGCATAATTGAGGTTGCCATAAATAAAATTCATGGGATTATTGATTTCATGGGCAATCCCAGCTACTAATTGTCCCAAGGCAATCATTTTGTCGTTTTGTAATAATCGGCTATAGTTATGCTGAAGATCACGAAAGTCAGCCTTAGCTATTCTGGCTTTTTCTGTTTCTTTTTGCAGGCGATTTAATGTTAAAACATGAATTTGGGAATTGGCTAAAAGTAACTGATGAAAATCTAGCAATCCATATTGATAAGATTGATCTGTAATCACCAGTGGTTCATATACCTGTTTGTGCGATCGCCCTAAAGCTATTTGAGTTGCTTCGACAATTGGGGTATCCTCTGCATAGATAAATGTTTTAGGTTGTAAAAAATTATAAAGATATTCGACAGGGCGACCGGCAAATAGTCCTAAACCATAGGGACGACTCATTTGTTCAAAAAATAGCCGTCGAGAAATCATGCCTACATATTTTTTGTCTTTAGTCAAGATAATCCCTGGCAGCAAAGGATCTTCTTCAAAAAGCATTGCTAATTCATTACCTGGATGATCTATTTCAATTTGAATTGTCCAAACTGGTAATTCCTGTAAAGTTGATTCTAATTTGAGATTTAGCTGATCCACATTCTGAATACTATCCATAGCCAGCATTTTTTTGTCCTTAACCTCAAGTTAATATTGGTTCGTGTCTCTGGCATTATTGCTAAGACTCCGGCAAATGTTACTTTTTTTAGGCTTAATTTTCTCAGTTTAATTGGGAATTGGGGTAATTTTCAATTGCAATATGACGGTTATCTGGTGGGGATAAGCATTATGGGTAATTTTCAATGTAAAATATGACAGTTGTATTAGATGCTGTGAATGTGATTGAGCGTTATACCCTGCCCGAAATGGGCAATTTGTGGAGTGAAACCTATAAGCTGAAAACCTGGCTAGATGTAGAGATCGCGGTTTGCGAAGCACAGGCAGAACTGGGTTATATTCCAGCAGCAGCAGTAGAAGAAATTAAGGCTAAGGCGAATTTTGACCCGCAGCGGGTGTTAGAAATTGAGGCAGAAGTCCATCATGATGTCATTGCTTTTTTGACAAATGTTAATGAATATGTAGGTGATGCAGGACGCTATATTCACTTAGGTTTAACTAGTTCTGATGTCTTGGATACTGCTTTATCACTACAATTAGTTGCTAGTCTGGATTTGTTGTTAAAACGCCTAGAAGATGTAATTGATGCCATTCGCAAGAAAGCCACAACACATCGGCATACGTTAATGATTGGGCGATCGCATGGTATTCATGCTGAACCGATTACCTTTGGCTTTAAGTTAGCTGGTTGGTTAGCGGAAGTATTGCGACACCAAGAACGGCTGCAAATTCTCAAAAAAACCATCGCTGTTGGCAAAATATCCGGTGCGGTAGGAACTTACGCGAACATTGAACCGCGTGTAGAAGCGATCGCCTGTGCAAAACTCGGACTTAAACCCGATACTGCTTCCACTCAGGTAATTTCCCGCGATATTCATGCAGACTTTGTGCAACAGTTAGCATTACTCGCTGCATCCATAGAACGCTTTGCTGTAGAAATTCGCAACTTGCAAAAAACAGACGTTTTAGAAGTTGAAGAATTTTTCGCTAAAGGGCAAAAAGGCTCTAGTGCTATGCCTCACAAGCGTAATCCCATCCGTTCAGAACGGTTAACAGGGATGGCGCGACTGGTGAGAAGTCATGCAGGGGCAGTATTAGAAAACGTCGCTTTGTGGCACGAACGGGATATTTCCCACAGTTCTGTAGAACGAGTAATTTTACCAGATGCTTGTATTCTGACTCATTTCATGCTGCATGAAATCACCAACTTGGTAAATAACTTGTTGGTTTATCCTGATAACATGGCCCGAAATCTCAACTGTTATGGGGGAGTAGTCTTTAGTCAAAGGGTATTACTAACCTTAATAGACAAAGGACTTAACCGCGAAGAAGCATACTCCATAGTCCAAGAAAGCGCCCACACTGCTTGGAATAAACCAGAAGGCAACTTCCGTGATTTAATCAGCAAAGATCCTCGCGTCACTCAAAACTTGTCACCCGCAGAGATAGAAACCTGTTTTGATCCACAACATCATCTCAAGCATTTAGAACAAGTTTATCAACGACTGGGTATTTAGAACTAGGATTGGTAATTGTCAATTGGTAATTGGTATCAATTGTCAATTCCCTCTGACCACTGACTCCTTCCGTGTCGCAAAGTGAAGAATAAATATATGGCTGATTACTATACTCAAAATATAAAAGCATAGATTACAACAGTTTATATAGTGATTAAATCTGCATCTAATCAATACCTTGTCCAAATCGAAAAAGCTTATCTCACCCGCATTGAACCTAGTTTTCCCACGCTTCCAGGCGAAAAAATCAAGTATGAATGCTACCATCAGGCATAATCGCCCCAGTTAAGAAAGTTTCACTCATATCTGTATCATCTAAATTAGCTCCTGTCAAATTCACTTCGCACAAATTAGCCTCGCTTAAATCAGCACCACTTAAATCTGCGCCTTGTAAATCTGCTTTCCACATTCTCACACCTCCCATTTTTGCACCACTGAGATTTGCACCTTGTAAGTTTGCGGCGGAAATTGATGCCATGTGTAAATTAGCATCACATAAATTAGCACCACTCAACAATGCACCACTGAGGTCTGATTCATTTAAATGAGCAGTTGTTAATGTAGCTTGAGTTAAATCAGCACCACAGAGAATAACTTCGGATAAATGCGCTCTTGCTAATATTGCTCCTTGAAGATTCGCTTTACTCAAATTAGCTCCACTCAAAGAAGCTGCTGTCAGATTTGCTCCTCTTAAATCTGCTCTACCGAAGTCTACCCCACCCAAATTGACTCCTTGCAAATTTGCTCCTGGTAATGCAATACAGTTAAAGCTTCTTTCTCCTGTCGCGTATCTAGCTAAAAGTTCTTGAACATTCATACTTTTCTAGACCTTGGTAAGTAGTCGGACAAAATTTAAAATATAATTAGATCTTGATTAATCCTGTTGTTTATTTAAACTAAACATAAATTTATTCACATTTTTTAACTTCTGGGCAATTAATGAACCAGAACTTTAGCAAATGCTACAATAAAATCACCAGCCTCATTGCTATCCAGTATTTATGAATACTCACAATTTAAAATTAGGAAAATATCTAACCTTAGAAGAATTTTGTACCTGCACACAAACCTATCATAAATATGCCCAAAATATCAATCCATATCCACAAAATCTACCAGAAGTAATTCCCGCATTACAGGATTTAAATAAATTTATCATTGACCCAATTATAGATTATTTTAGTAGAGAAAAATTTCAACTTACCTACGGTTTTTGTTCTCCAGACCTAAAAAAGTATCTTGAGAAAAAAGACCCAGTTACAGGGCAAAAAAATGGACGTGTAGCCCCCAATCTCGACCAACATATTAGCCATGAAATCAACAAAAACGGTAAATATTACTGTGAAAGATTAGGTGCGGCTTGTGATTTTCTAATTACAGACTTACCCAGCACAGAACTAGTAGAATGGATATTACAAACAAAACTACCCTTTGATTCCCTGTATTTTTACAGTCATAAACAACCAATTCACATTAGTTATGGACAACAACATAAACGAGATATTTGGACATTTAATAACTCAGGAATCCCCACAAAAAAAGGAATCGAAAACTGGATAAAACTAGCAAAACAAACTTAAAAAAACCTCTCTATTCCTCCTCTCCGTGTCTCTGTGACTCGTTAGAAATATTCTTCCTTCTTTGTCGAGTTCTCAAAGCTGCTTTAAGTGCTTTCAACTTATAAGCATCTGCATCTTTAGCCCAAAATAACCTATAACCATCAATAACAGTACAATTTTCTTGTAAGCATTTTTTCCAGCCAGAAACATGACTAATACTGTGCCAATTATCTAAAAGTCCTCTATCTTCTTCTTGACGAGTTAACTTAGCAAATTTCTCATATTGGGGATAATCAGAAGTAACTAAAGCATCTATTTGGTGTAATATTGGTGGATCATCTTCTAAATCATAATCCTGATAAGTAACGTGCAAATCTCGCAAATCAATTGTCATCACTTTTGATAAAATGGGATGAGGATTAATATCAAAATCAGGATAAAATAAATAAGAGATCTTCGGTGTTTTCAGATGGAATTTAATCACATTTGCTTCTTCTAATCTTCCAAGAGTCCGACTAGCGCAACCTTCATAAAGGCGTAATAAAGGGTCAACTGCTTGTAGTGCGGAAATATGCACCCAAAGGGAATTAGGTAATTTTTTACCAACCTTGCTTTCTTGACAGCGTTTAATAATGAGTTCTGTATTTCCCAAGCTGCGTAACATTTGGTCAGCATCTAAACAAGCTTGTTTATAACTACTATATAAACCAATTATGTCCTCTTGGACTGCTGGGGATAATTGTCCTAATCGGGGACGACGGCTAAAATTGCACAGCGCTAAATAAACCATCAAATCTTGACGGCGTTTGTCAGCGATCGCTTGCCATTCTTCTGTGTCAGTTGCCTGTATAATGACATTAAAAGCCCGGCGTAAACTCCCAAATTCCTCAGCAATTTCCGCTGCTTGAGGTAATTCTCCCTTGATAGGCATTCTTCCCCGTTCCGTCAGAAAATTCATCAACGGCGTTAATAATTCCTGATGTTCCTCAAACCGTTTTACACAAAGACGGATTCTGGGAGTAGTCGCCCGGGAACGAAACCGAGAAGCGCGAAATAACTCCGCTTCAGCATCATCTCGAAACACAAAATAAACCCCCAAAGCCACAGGAATTGCGTCAACTCCTAATACTTGGTCAATGTAAATTTTTAATTCTTCTTGTTCATAATATTTCTGAAATGTGTTACGATTCGTGATAATGCCATCGCCATAAGCAATTACACCCCGCTTAATATCAGATATCAACACTTGGGCGGCTACTAACAGCACCTTTTGAGTCAGTTCCCAAGCTTGAATTAAAGCTTCCCGGCGCTCGCTTTGATGCTCAATGACATTAATCACAAAACCAATATTCACAATATCCGCAGCGATTCTCGGTGTATGTGCAGAATAATAAGGGTCCCAGCCATAACTTGTATAACCCTGTTCAGCAATGCGGGTAACGTCTCCACCATGTCCACAACCATAATCAAAAAAGGTAGTTTCTGGACTAAATAAGCTCGATTCCAAGGCTAAACGCACAGGACGGGATAAATCAGGACGAATAAGAGCGGCTTTGTGGCGTTCTATTTTGGGGACTATATTTGTAATTGTAGAACTGCTTTCGCGTTTAATCAGGCTATGTCCTTGTACTTCCACCCCAAAAACTTGTAGCCGTTGTTCCCAACCCAACTTAGTACCAATTCCCCTAGTATGATTAAGTAAACCTAAAGCGACTTGAGCGCGAGTTAAAGCTGCAAACTCTTGATAGAGGGGATATTCTGGAGTTACAAAAGTTTCTTTGCGGTGGAGAATAGGGGGATTTTCCGAATCGCTGTAATCCCGATAACCAACTTCTAGAGTTTCTACGTCAACCTGAATACTAGCTTGTAAAGCCGGATGAGGATCAGTATCAAAATCAGGATAAAATAGATAGGAAATCTTGGGTTTATTCGTGCTAAATTTAACTAAAGTTGCAGACTGAACTTTAAGTAAGGCACTAGTTCGACTTTGCTCACTACAAGTACGGGCGCGGTTTTCATATTCCTGAAGCCAAGGGTCAAGAGTATGTAAGGCTAAAATATGAATGTAAAAAGCATCAGGTAACATTTTGCCAACAGGATTGTTTTGGCAATATTGATTTATACTATTTAGATCAATAGAATGAAACGTTGGGAGGTTTTTCGCAACTGCATTCCTTATGTTATCAGGTTGAACCATTACTTTGTCATCTTGTAAAAATATAGATAACCTGGTTACATTTACTTTAATACAAAAAATCTGAAATTGGAAGTTAATAAACTTTAATCTCCCAGCAAAAACCGCTCAAACTCTGATTTTTCCCTGTTCCCTGTTCCCTTCTTTTTGTAAAAAGAGTAAAAGACAACAAAAAAACTTTTACCAATTACCAATTGTGATCTTAGTTAAGTAAAATTAAGTTAATTCATATAACTTGACATTTCTTCATTTTCAGCAAAATATTTGCCCATTTATTAAATTTTTAATAATAGTTATATCTAGTTGTAGATTTAGGCAGTTAATTAATATCAGAATTGTATAATCTGAAAATAACTAAATTAATGATTAAATAGAGGCCGAATGAGTCCAACAATCATGCGTCAGTTTTGGTCTATCGTTGAAGCCACTCACACAGTAACGCTTTTGCAGCTTGATGATACTAGTTTGGTACAGTGGTTAGTTAAACAAATCACGAATCAAGCCTTTTTAGATGCCCATGAAATTGATTTTCTCTGTGATTACATTCAATCTCGGCTAACTCTGATTCGTGATTTAGCTTATGAACGCCAAGAATCATAGCTGAGTATCTGTGCTATTTATTTTATTTTGGGTGGTAAATAACCTTCCACCAAGCAATCATTACCAACAACACGCCAACTGACGCGCTCTAAAAGTAACGCTTCAGTCATATTGGTCAAACCTAATTCTCCCACAGGTGTAGGAGCATGATCTCCACCAATAATTTTGGGGGCGATAAATGCCATAATTTTTTGGACAGAGCCTTGAGCGATCGCACTAGCTGCTAAAATACCACCACATTCCCATAGCACGCTACAAAACCCGCGCTCATATAAATGACTCATGACTGCTTCGGGTGTGAGTGAGCTAAATTCCACCACTTCCACCCCTTTGTCGCGCAGCATTTTTTGAAAAGCCTGTGAACTACCAACTGCCGTTACAACCAAAGTTGGAGCTTCCTGAGTATCCCATAGCCGAGCTTGTTCTGGTAAATTTAGACTACGACTCATCACCACTCGCAGAGGATTATGAGCCTCAACTTGATGGCTAGTCAAATAAGGGTTATCTTTTCTAACCGTATTCCCACCAACAATCACCGCATCACAAGCCGCTCGCAGTTGATAAACCTCAGTGCGAGCATCTTGATTTGTTACCCAAGCACTATGACCAGCAGTAGTGGCGATTTTACCATCTAAAGTCATAGCATATTTCAAAATCCCTAAAGGTCGCTGATAGAGAATACGATGAATAAAACCTTCATTTAATCGCCGACAAGCCGCTTCCTCTACTCCAACTATCACTTCTATCCCAGCAGCCTGTAACCG
This sequence comes from Anabaena sp. AL09, assembly GCF_001672255.1. Classification (NCBI taxonomy): domain Bacteria; kingdom Bacillati; phylum Cyanobacteriota; class Cyanophyceae; order Nostocales; family Nostocaceae; genus Anabaena; species Anabaena sp. AL09. Next base: position 28,384 of record NZ_LJOQ01000054.1, on the reverse strand, counting down.
CGCAATTCCAGAACCTGCTACCAAGGGATTAGGATCAACCATCCCTACTACCACCTTAGACACACCCGCATTAATCAACCCTTGGGAACAGGGAGGAGTGCGTCCATAGTGGTTACAAGGTTCAAGACTCACATAAATAGTGCTTCCTCGCGCCCGTTCTCCCGCTGCTCTCAGGGCAAAAACTTCGGCGTGAGGTTCACCAGCACAAGGATGAAATCCTTCTCCCACAACCTCCCCATTTTGGACAATCACCGCCCCCACCAAGGGATTTGGTGAAGTGCGTCCTAAGGCAGTCCGGGCTAATTCCACACACCTTCCCATCATGCGAGAGTCAAAGTCATCACCTACTATTTCTGGGACTACAGGCTGTGTTAGAAGTTGAGGATCTTGAGGTAATGATGCAGATTTGGGAGAGACTCCCGGAAAATTATCCATTTGACTTACGAATTACGAATTAATTTCATCTGCTGCCACCAGCGATTAAGAGGATAATAAACCACAGGCGCCCACAAACTACTGAGAATTGCCGAAGCTAAGGTAGCCCGTTGGTAATATGTCCAAATACTGGCTGCATGACGATTTCCTACCCAAGATAACTGGAAAGCAAAAATAGTGTCTGCCACTACAGCCATCGCAAATACAATTAAAGCAATGGAAATAAAGTCTTCTTGAATAAACCGCTGTTTTTGCATCAGGGCTGTTAACATTCCCACAATTCCCAAACTCAAGGCATGAGTTGGATCAGGTGATGTCATTGCGTCTTGTAATAGCCCCAAAATCACACCTGATAGCAGACCAGAAAATACTGAGCGATTGACACTCCAAGCCACTACCCAAATGAGTAGCCAATTAGGACCAATGCCTAATAATTCCATTCCGGGGAGACGAGTTGGCAACATTAGTAAACATAACATGACAGTTAAAAATATTACCATCCGATCCATAAATTGATGCCACCAAGGATGCCAAAGTGCTAATGGGGGAATCAAAAAATAGGATTTTCGTCCGGTTGAAGTTGATTTTTTATCTCTGTCACCAGGAAATCCAGGTATCTTCATTGTTTGGTAATTGGTGATTGATGATTATAGGAGCTTTTAGCGGTCAGCAATTAGGAGTAAAATCCTTTCGGTGTAAGCCTCTGGGGTGAAAATTAGAATCTCATTCCAGTGCATACCGCTATATCATCGCTTAATTTTAATCTTTGTGAACCTAATCTGACTACACACCAATTTCTCAAAGGCTTGAAAAAATATACTGAGATAATTGGTTACTTTTTTATTGTATCAGTAGCTTTTGCCGAATAATTAGCGACAATTTTGCCGAAAGATACAAACAAATGGCCAAATTTTTGCCAAGATAGAGATATTATTTTGTAAAAATTCCCTTGGCAAAAATCAGTATGAGTGAAAAAACCATAGAAAGCCCAGGCAAAAGTTTTCTCGTTCTAATTTTGCCGATATCGTTTTTGATTGTTTTCCTGGTTAATACCTGGAAAGTTTTACTGGTAATCTTAGGGCTATTAATGGTTTTCAATCTTTGGCAGCAATCTAGATGGGAAAAGTGGTGCAACCAAGTTAACCCACTCTTTTATGAATTGATTGAGGAAAATCATGGCAAAATTAGACCCATGGACTTGGCAATCAAGGGTAATTTTTCGGGACAGGTGGCAAAACGCTATTTAGATAGTAAAGCTAAGGAATTTGGTGCTAGTGTCCTAGATTCAGAAAATGAGGAGGATCAATCGTACTACTTTATTAATGCCAGTATTCTCGGCGATATTCTTGATAGTAGTGAATTGGTAGAAAAACTTCCCGATCAACCAGTTACTAAAATTGCCCGTTCGTTTTTAGCTCCACCTCCACCTATTTCCCTGGAGGGAGAAGCGCAATCTGAATCCTTATCTGTTCCTACCCACGAGGAAGTGAGAAAACCTCTAGAAGAACAGTTAGTTTTTGGTTCGCTGATTCAATCTGAATTAGCTAAACGGCTAAATGTCTATTCCAGTACGGTTTACAAGCGACGCAATGACCCAGATTTTGCCCAGTGGTGTCGTAGCCGTGATCCTGATGGTATCGCTTGGTCTTATTCTCGTAAGTCTAAGGAGTTTTTCCCCATGGAAGAATAGGAGGCAGGGAGCAGGGAGCAGCAACTGACAACTGTACGGGCGAAGCATTTGGAGAACTATTTTTGGCAATGACCGATAATTTATCTTCCAAATGCTTCGCCCCTACTGACCAATCCCAATCGCTTGACAGATGGATGTTAGTCCGTTTTCTTCTAGCTTGGTTAATAAACCGGACATGATCCGGCGTACCATCATTGGTCCTTCATAGATCCAGCCTGTATAAGTTTGAATAAGACAAGCACCGGCTGTGATTTTTTCCCAAGCATCCTCAGCAGTAAATATGCCACCTACGCCAATGATAGGCATCTGCCCTTGGGTTTGTTGGTAAATGAAGCGAATTACTTCTGTGGAGCGATCTCTCACTGGTTTTCCGCTAATTCCTCCCGCTTCCTCTTGGGGGGATTTACCAGTTTTTTCAATAATTTGGGTTTTGAGTCCTTCCCGGCTAATCGTGGTGTTGGTGGCGATTAAACCAGCAATTCGGTAGGTTTTAACCAGAGCAATAATGTCAGATATTGCTTCCCATTCTAAATCGGGGGCTATCTTCACAAATATGGGTTTCTGTGCGATGTTTTCCTGCTGTAGCATATCAAAGATTTGACTGAGCATAGCAGCATCCTGGAGCGATCGCAATCCCGGTGTATTGGGAGAGGAAACATTAACTACAAAATAATCACCCAAATCCTTCAGTAATCGAAAACTCTCTAGATAATCCTGCGCTGCTAATTCCAAAGCTGTTATCTTGGATTTACCTAAATTTATACCTATAGGTATGGGTACTGGATAATTCGATTTTTCTTTAACCTCATTCAGTCTTGCAGCCATAGCGACAGCACCAGCATTATTAAAACCCATCCGGTTAAGTGCTGCTTGATCTAAAGGCAAACGAAATAAACGGGGAGGAGGATTTCCTGGTTGTGGATGATAAGTAACAGTACCCAGTTCAGCCAACCCAAAACCAAAATTATGCCAAATATTAGCAGCAATACCGTCTTTATCAAATCCAGCCGCTAACCCCAAAGGATTGGGAAATTTCATTCCCAGTATGGTTTGTTCTAATCGCGGATCATTTAGACACAGATATTGCTGAAATAGGCTATTTAACCATTTAGTAGAAGGATAATAACTGGCTTTCGACAGCCAATTTAGACTACCAATGGTTTGTTTGTGCAACCACTCTGGTTCGGTTTTTACCAGAGTAAATAGAACATGACTAACTAATGCTTTATAAATATCCAATTTAGGGTAACATCTATCAATTATTAACAGATACCAAAGCTAAAATCTATTAGGAATGTATACCAGGCATCTTTATAGATATTACTATAACTTATGTCAAACAATGATCAAAATTGGCAGCAAAAAAAATTAAAGATGCTAAACAACAAATTATATCTTTGGGGCAACTTATCCAAAATTTGAGAGAAGATGATAGACTTTATTCACTAATTAAAACTACTATTGCTTATCCTCAAGAATGGTTTGAACTTTGTATTGATTATGATGGGGCGTGTTCGTTCTAAATCTGATTTACCAGAAAAAATCTGTGTAGTCTGTCAACGTCCGTTTGCTTGGCGGAAAAAATGGCAAGATTGCTGGGATGAAGTGAAATATTGCTCAGAACGTTGTCGTCGTCGTCGTTCTCACGCAAAAAATTAACAACTGACAACTGTACGGGCGAAGCATTTGGACAACTATTTTTGGCAATGACCGATAATTTATCTTCCAAATGCTTCGCCCCTACTAACAACTGTACGGGGGAAGCATTTGGAGAACTATTTTTGGCAATGACCGATAATTTATCTTCCAAATGCTTCGCCCCTACTAACAACTGACAAAATAAATGACATTACAAATGCAACCTAAATTAATTATTCATGGTGGTGCTGGTAGTTCTCTCCAAGGTAAGGGGGGATTAATCGCAGTCCGTAACTCTCTTTCTCAGATTGTTGAGGAAGTCTATGCTCTTTTGCTGACGGGTGCAACTGCGGCTCAAGCAGTAGTTCGCGGTTGTCAGATGTTGGAAGATGAACCCCGATTTAATGCTGGTACTGGTTCTGTGCTTCAATCTGATGGACAAATCCGCATGAGTGCTTCCATTATGGATGGAACGACTGGCAGGTTCAGTGGTGTAATTAATGTGTCACGAGTGAAGAATCCGATTGAAATGGCGCTGTTTTTACAAGATTCTGATGATCGGGTTTTATCCGATTATGGTGCGGCTGAGTTGGCGCGGGAGTTACAACTGCCTATTTATAATGCTCTAACTGATTTGCGCTTGAAAGAGTGGACTCTAGAACGTCAGGATAACTTTAAAAGAACCATGGCTGGGGTAGTAGCAGAACCAGAAATGGCAGAAAGTGCTGGTAGGGGGACTATTGGTGTTGTGGCTTTAGATGGCTATGGTAAATTAGCTGCTGGTACTTCTACAGGTGGTAAAGGCTTTGAACGCATTGGGCGAGTCAGTGATTCGGCGATGCCAGCGGGTAATTATGCAACTAGTTATGCAGCAGTTAGTTGTACGGGCATTGGGGAAGATATTATTGATGAGTGTTTAGCCGCTAAGGTTGTGGTGCGCGTTACTGATGGAATGTCACTACAGGAGGCTATGCAGCGATCATTTACGGAAGCTAAGAGGAATAATCGGGATTTTGGAGCGATCGCTCTTGATGCCACTGGTGCGATATCCTATGGTAAAACCTGCGAAGTATTACTGGCTGCTTACCATAATGGAGAAAGCATTGGTGATACTTTGGAATGGAATGATCAAGAACTAATTGGTCAGTAGTCAGTAGGGGCGAAGCATTTGGAAGATAAATTATCGGAGTAGTCAGTAGGGGCGAAGCATTTGGAAGATAAATTATCGGTCATTGCCAAAAATAGTTCTCCAAATGCTTCGCCCGTACAGTGGTCAGTGGTCAGTGGGAAGAGTAAAGATAAATATTTTCCTTATTTTCCCACTTATTCTTTTTTGTGCTTTTGTTTTAGGAAAATGAATCTCCCAATTACACAATCTTGGCAAGATGTTCGCGCAGCATTAAAAGCGATTTGGGGATATGACGATTTTCGTCCCCCCCAAAAAGAAATTGTTAACTGTTTAATATCACAAAAAGATTCACTAATTATTATGCCCACAGGTGGGGGGAAGTCAATTTGTTTTCAACTTCCTGCCCTACTACAAACAGGATTAACTTTAATAGTTTCTCCTTTGGTGGCATTAATGGAAAACCAAGTTGAGGAATTACGGCAACTATCACAAAAAGCGGCTCTTTTGCATAGTGAATTAACGACATCTCAACGTCAGGCAACTTTGCAAGCTTTGGAAAGACAGCAATTAAGATTATTGTATTTATCACCAGAAACTTTATTAAGTCCAGCCGTATGGCAAAAGTTGTGTAATCCTCAACTACAAATTAATGGTTTAATTCTGGATGAAGCCCATTGTTTAGTGCAGTGGGGGGACACTTTTCGTCCAGCTTATCGGCGTTTAGGGGCTGTGCGTGAAGCGTTACTAAAATCAAAACCACCGGGAACAAAAATTAGTATAGCAGCTTTTACAGCCACGGCTGATCCTTTAGCCCAAAAGATTATTTCTACAGTTTTAAAATTAGACAAACCTGAGATTTTTCGGATTAATCCCTATCGAGAAAATTTAAATCCTACGGTAAAAATTGCTTGGACTCCTAAAGGGAGAAAACAACAATTATTAAAGTTTATTCAAAAACGACCAAATCAAGTTGGTTTAATTTATGTGCGGACTCGAAGAGATAGCGAAAATCTAACCCAGTGGTTAACGGAAAATGGGTTTCATACTGCTAGTTATCACGCGGGATTAAGTCCAGGAGAACGCCGCAATATTGAAGCTAGTTGGTTAGGTGGAAAAATCCTTTTTGTGGTGTGTACTTGTGCTTTTGGCATGGGGATAAACAAATCGGATGTCCGCTGGGTTGTCCATTTTCATGCGCCACATTTATTATCTGAATATGTGCAAGAAATAGGCAGGGCTGGAAGAGATGGAAAACCCGCTGATGTTTTAACTTTAGTAAGTGAACCAACGGGATTTTTAGATGCTGAGGATAAGCAAAGACAGAAATTTTTTGAAGAACAAATGAAATTGCAACAACAAAAAGCCCAACAATTAGCGAAACAATTACCAACCCAAGGAGAAATAAATACTGTAATTAAAGAATTTCCCAATAGTGCTGTGGCACTTTCTCTTCTCCATAGTAATGGACAATTAGAATGGCTTGATCCTTTTCATTATTCTATTTCGTCAAAATCAGGAAATCCACCAGTTACACAATTACAAGCTGCTAAACAAATGAGTGAATATCTTACTACTAAAAAATGTCGTTGGCAGTTTTTATTAAATGCTTTTGGGTTTGAAATAACGACTAATTGGCGTTGTGGACATTGTGATAATTGTGGAAATTAATCATCCCACATTTTACAAAATCACATGAATAAAAAGCTTGGTTGGTGGTAATAAAAAATCCAAGATTAAAAATTAAAAAAAGAAAAGTGAAGAATCTAACTCTTGAATTTTTAATTTTTAATTCTCAATTTTTAATTCTTAGTTGCTTCTGCTTGGCTACAATATTTATTTAATTGAACACCTAAAGCATCTGATTCTTTACCAGCAGTTTTAGCTGCGGTTGTCAGTGCGGAATCAATTTCTCTTCTAGCTTTTTCAACTTTTACTCTACCATCTGATGATGCTTCTGCTTTCTTAGTATCTGCAAGAGCTTGAGAAGCCTTGGCTATGGCTTCACTAAGATGATCAAAGATTTTGATAAAACTGGTTTCAAATTCTTGCAGTTTGGGGTCTTTTAAATTTAATTCCTGAATGGATTTGGTGACATTTTTCAAGTCTTTGGATAATTGCAAGCTAGTTGATGCTTGCTGACCTTTTTTAATATCAATCAGTGATGTACCCTGATTGACAACTGTAACTAATCGCTGACATTGGGAGGTTTTAGTCTCGCTGCAACTAGTAATTAACAAAGCAATGCTCAGACTAACAGGAGCAATAACTGAATAACGGGAAAACAACATTAACATCCCAAGAGCAATAAAATCCCCTAAATATTAAGCCAAATGATCATTAATTTGCAATTAGGAATTTCTGTATTGAGCAGTTTACCAATCTACTGGCAACCCTAATTTATCTAAGGTTTTGCCATCTTGCAACAGTGGTTGGATGTCGCTGTCTATTTGGATTTTACCAGTAGAGAGGACTAAAGCCCGTTGAGTGACTCTTCCTAGCCATTGGAGATCATGGGAAGCTATTAACATGACTTGAACAGGCAATTTTAATAATACTTGGGCTAAATGTCGTCGCCATGCTGGATCAAGTCCGTTGGTGGGTTCGTCTAAGATGAGAATGGCAGGATCTAGGGCTAAAATTGCGGCTAAGGCGGCTAAACGTCTTTGTCCTCCAGAAAGTTCATGGGCGGAACGATGGGCGTAGGACTCTAATCCAAAGTCCGCTAATAGTTGATGGGCTTTATCTTTAGCGGCTATAGATGAGACACCATAATTAAGAGGTCCGAAAGTAACATCTTCGAGGATTGTGGGCATAAATAATTGGTCGTTAGCATCTTGGAACGTAAAACCAATTTGTTGCCGTATTTGCGGGAGAGTGTTTGGCAATATGGGGATGCCGTTAATCCAGATTTCGCCGCTTTGGGGATGTTTTAAACCAATCAGGTTTTCTAGCAAGGTGCTTTTACCTGAACCTGTAGCGCCCATTAAAGCGACGCGATCGCCTGTTTGTAGGCTAAAAGAAATTTCTTGTAGCACGGGTTGCTGGTGCGAATAGGCATATACCAGATTTTGGACTTCAACGACATTTGTATGCGGTTGAGAAAGGGAAATTTGGGGATTAGAAGTTAATGATGTCAAGATTCACCACTCAAATAACAGTAAGGTAGGAACTTAGGGTTAAACAAGTAGCTGTCACCCCAGCTATTAACAAGATAAAACGTTCTTTTGGTTTGAGGGGGGAATCTATGGGTAATTGTCCGTTATATCCACGGGCTACCATAGCAGCATAAACTCTTTCGGCTCTGTCTAAGGTGCGGAGATACAACGCCCCAATCATTGAAGCACTGGCATAGCGTAACCATCCTCCAGCACCTTTTAGCCCTCGTAATTGGGCGCTGCGCTGCATTTGCGTTACTTCTAAAAGTAATATTTCTAAATATTGCGCGGCTAAGATCAAGTTTTCCTTTAATGGTGCAGGTATTGGTAAGCTTTTGAGGGCGATACCCAAACTGTGGGGGGGTAAGGTTAATAAGAAACTATTCATCGTAATTAAACAAATTAGGGAACGCACAAGCAAAAAACTAGCTCGTTCCCATCCCAATGGTAAAGCCATCAATGATAGAAAAATTAATTCTGCACCGAGTAATCCGCCTAATTTGCGAATGGGTACTTGTAAGATACAAACCCAAATAAGGGCGATCGCCCCATATACTAGTAAATTAGACCAAGTATGATGTTTTAAAAAAGCTGCCCCAATCACAATGATCAGGGATAACTGCAAGCGTAATGGTAAGGAAATTTTAAGCATTATTCGGTTTTATCACTTTGGCAATTCCAAAAGCCACAGCAAAGCAAGCTGTAGAACCCACTAAACCAGCAATACTTGTCCCAATTTGTCCTAAACCTTTAATCTCATAGTCAGCCAAAGGTGTTGGTACAATTACCCGCACATTTTCAGCTAAGTTGATAAAACCCACGTTTTCTGCTACTTTTTCTAAACCATCTGGCCAAGCAGAAGCAAATAGAGACAACACACCTGAAATTAGCAAAATACTGACAACGGGAACTAACCAGCCTCTAATTTTATGTTCTTCACCTGGTAACAAATCTGGACGGGCTGTGGCTAAATAGGTTAATACACCCCCGGTAATTAATCCTTCTCCAATACCAATCAAAATATGTACACCTGCCATGGTGGGTAAAACTATGTTGGCTGGCGCTGTCCCAGAAAGGGCTAATTGAATGGCACAAGCTACAGCGGCGACAACTACGCTCACTCCGGCTGCTATGCCTGCTGCCAGGGGTAAACGCCGTTGAGAACCGCCCAATAGTCGTTGTAAGGTTTGGGTTAATCCCCACGCTACCCACACGCCGATTACTCCCATGTTTAAAATATTTGCACCCAAAGCGGTGATCCCACCATCAGCAAATAGCACAGCTTGAATAATTAAAACTGTAGCAATACATAACATTCCCGCCCAAGGACTACCTAAAATAATGGCAGCTAAAGCCCCTCCTAATAGGTGGCCGCTAGTTCCTCCCGCTACGGGAAAATTAATCATTTGGGCGGCGAAAATAAAGGCTGTGGTTAAGCCGAGAATGGGGGCGCGACGAATGCCAAAGGCTGTTTGCGATCGCTCAAAAGCTACAAATAAGGCGGCTGCACTGGCTAAACTGGTGGCGGCTGCAACTGGCACAGAAATAAATCCATCGGGTATGTGCATGAGATTGGTGTTTTTTTAATGTGTTTTTTGCAGACTAATTGTAAGTAATATAACGACTAACAAAATTAATAGCAAACTAAATTTTATCTCTTTTGACAATACCCTATTGGTAGATATTTTGGGATTTTATTTAGGATAATTTTTCAATAAAAAATACGTCAAATTATATATTTGTTTTTTGAATTGTTAACATTTATAAATCTTTATGACATATTCTCATAATTCTAACTGCTACGGATATTATATTTAGCAGTTCCTATTACTGTTTACAATGAATTTTTTATAATGCCTTTTATTCAATCAGTTATTAAAACAAATCAACTTTGTTTAGTAGTTTATAATATTGAACAGGAGGTAATATCAGAATTGTCTGAATCAGGATATCCAGGATTTAAGGATTTACAGGATGTTTATTTGAGTTGTGTTTTGAGGGCTTGAGGATTCAATACTTTTCGGTTGGACTCAAAAAACTGCAATGTGATCTAGATTAGTGCTTTTTGTTGCTTAATAGGGAATAATAGAATAAATACTTTTTGCCAGATAAAGGTGAGTTTTGACAAATGGACTGGACAACTATACTCAAAGCACAGCAGACTGATTTTATTGCCAGAATTAAATCTGATAATAATTATTAATCCAAAATAACATATTGTCCTTCGTTCGTTTTAAGATTCCAAGGTAGCTTTTCTATACATATAAAATGCTCTTTTGGAAGAACATCAGTATAGTGAGCAGTATAGTTGTTAAAGAAACCAATGGGTGCAAGGTCTTTAAATAAAGACGACGTATCTTCGTTTTCCCAAAAACGCATCATTCGTGGAGACATAAAATGAAGTATATCTCCTTTTAATTTATTATCTGAACTACTTCCCTCTATAAAACCATTGGACATTACCTTAACGGAGTCGTTGCTAATATTTTCTAAAATTACATTTTCGTGTCCAGTAAGATTTTCTCTCTTTGCGATAGATTCATCTATATTTTTCTTGTTACCATCTATCTCTACAAGCCTCATCTCTTTACCATCCCAGAACAAGAAGTCAATTTCACAAAATCCAACTTTATTTTTATTTTGTTGTCTTCTAGTGCCATTATCTCCTTTTTCCCATTTGGCTATAAAATTTTCTTTACTTGTGTATCCAACTGCATTAAAACTATAATAACTATAGTTGTTATTAGGGGTAGAGTTATTAAGCTTCGTTCGCAAATCTTTAGCAGCAACACTTAAACGTACGCTATTTAGAGGCAGAAAAACCTGAAATAATACTCTACCATCATTAAAAGGATAAGGCGTTAATTCCTCAGTATCTATTATCTCTTGTTCTAGAAGGAATTGATAATTCTGGCTCTACCGCTCCCTTTATGATATTTTCGGTAAAATATCCCTGAAACCCTTATTAATTTAGATTAAACCCATGTACACCAATGGTTTTGGATATATTAAAAGGATGTTTGATCATAAGGGGAACGGTAGAACCATAATTCTTATAATCTTCATAATTATAAGAATTATCGTCACCGTAAGCGGATTTTACCAATTCTTGACGTGCAAGCTGTTCTATACCTGTTTTATAAAAATCATTTTTATGATCTTTGAAAATTTTATAACAAAGGTCAAAATAAAACTTTAAAAAAATATCTTCATATGGTGATTTATTCGATTTACACTTATTTTCTTTAATATAAAAATTAATCAAATAATCGTAATATTTTTTAGCAGAAATATATTTTGGATTTCGATCACTTAAAAATCTAGGTTCTGTTATCGGTTCAACTTTCTTAGGAAATAAATTTGGCAGGTCAATTAATCTCAGACCAGACTGATTATCAAGATCAATCACAGCACAATTATTATTAGTTTTCAAAAATACTCCTGTTAAAGAGCATTCACCGAACTCAACAGGACTTGGTTTTCTATCAACATAATTATATCCAAACGGTACTATAAGCAACCGATCAAGAAAAAAATAAGATGAACCATCTGCATGAAAAAATTTGATATTCATAGGATTATTGTATTTTAAATTTTGTGTAACTTACCTGTATAGGCAAGATACTGGTAATTGTATCATACACAGTTCTTCTTAAGCAATAAAACTTTACAATCTTTGCGTTTTACCCAGGTAAAATCCATTGTCTATTGAGAATAGAGTCATTAATTGATCAAATTTGGTATCACCAATACCAATGCACAACTTGGACACAATCCTCAAAATCTTAACATTCAACACTTCTGTCTTAAACCAATAATTTCAAAAATCACAGTGTCTTTATTTATATTATCTCATAAAAAATCCTGTAAATCCTGAAATCCTGGACATCCTGATTCAGACAAATAATCATATAATAGTGAATAAATATTCACCTTAATTAACTATGCAAACCACAGAATCACCCTTACAATTACGGCTGTGGACTGTTGATGAATACCACAGAATGGCTGAAGCAGGAATATTTGAACCAAGTGAACGGGTAGAATTATTAGAGGGGAAAATAATCTGGATGATTGCTAAAGGAACAGCCCACCGTTCAGCAGTGGGAAGAACATATAAGTTGTTAGAAAATAGAATTGGTCATAAAGCTTGCATAGCTATTCAAGACCCTGTAAAATTAAATGAAAGGTCTGAACCAGAACCAGATATTGCTGTAGTGAAAATAGATCCGCTAGACTATGCAGATCATCATCCTACTCCAGCAGAAATTTATTTAATTATCGAAGTTGCAGATAGTAGTTTAAAACTAGATACAGAAATCAAAGCTAAAGCTTATTCTCAAGCAGGAATTAAGGATTATTGGGTATTAGATGTAGTGAAACGCGAGTTAATTGTATTTAGAAATCCCACAGCAGAAGGTTATCAAAATCGAGAAATTATCACAGAACATCAAAACATATCTCCTTTAGATTTTCCTGATTTAGAAATTGTAGTTTCCCAGATGCTACCTCTTGTCTAAATCAGGATATCCAGGATTTAAGGATTTACAGGATATTATAACTGTATTTCATTCAACCGATAACCGCTATAGTTAAAGTAAATGGAGTTGAGTCTAATTTATTACTTACCTGAGCGATCCTAGCACCTTATTCCATTTACTAGCCTGCAAGCATCATCTGTTCTCTAGTCAACTATAGCAAGATCCCCGACTTCTTAGAGAAGTCGGAGATCTTAGTCCTAAAAATTATTTTTCCAAGTTATTGACAATAATTCCTAAGTTGGATAGGGTAATGGTAAAGCGACTATATACGAATTTGATGCCGAACCCTATGGCGTTCATTTGTATCATTGTCACATTGCTCCGGTTACTCGTCATATTGCTAAAGGTTTATATGGGATGTTTATTATTGACCCTCCTAAACCCCGTCCTCCTGCTGATGAAATTGTTTTGATCATGTCTGGGTATGACATAAATGATGATAATCGCAATGAATATTATGCTTTTAATGGTATGCCACATCATTATATGCACCATCCCATTCAAATTTATCAAAATCAGTTAATTCGGGTCTACGTTCTGAATATTATTGAATTTGATCCTGCTGTGACGTTTCACCTTCACGCTAACTTCTTTAATGTTTATCGTTTCGGTATGACAATGACTCCCAGTGAAAAAACTGATGTTTTAACAATGGGTGTAGCAGAAAGGCATATTTTAGAGTTTGCATTTCGCTATCCGGGTAAGTATATGTTTCATCCTCACCAAGATGCTATTGCTGAAAGCGGGTGTATGGGACAGTTTGAAGTAATCGCGGAAAAAGATTCCCAAAAACCGGTCAATAAATCCTGACAAAACTCAGAAAGATTAGCAACTTAGTAAAACCCAAATTTAGCAATATCTGAAATTTACTTACTTAATTTATACTTATGTTTTAGAAAAATAGTTGATAAATATTTGCATTTATGATAAGTAGGTCGGCGTTAAAGACATAGTGACAGTTGAGGAAGTGGTACTTACAGGTGAAGCTAAAGATATTGACTACATGACCAAATTGGGATTAATGAAAGGACATCTTTTAGTAGCCAAAGAACTACTAGATCAAAATCAACCCAAACAAGCTCAACCCCATATTGGACATCCAGTAGAAGAGATTTATATTGATATTGAAGAACAATTAGATGAACGTAAAGTTAAAGAATTTAAAAGCAACTTAGTCAGTTTAACTGATTTAGTGAAATCTAATCCCAAGGATGCCAAAATCAAAACTAACTTTACCACTTCTGTGCAAGCTGTGGATAGTGCGATCGCAATTTTACCAACCGAACAACGCAGTAAACCCGAATTTGTTCTGCAAGTAATCACCAGTTTACTAGACGCAGCCAACTCAGAATATGGTGCAGCAATTGCGAATGGCAAAATTACTGCCCCCATTGAATATCAAGATTCTCGTGGCTTTGTCGTCTATTCTCAAGAACTATATCAAGGTATTTCCAGCCAAATGACCCAAGCACATCCTGAAGCACACAAAGCCATAGATACAGCTTTTGGAGAATTAGTGAAAGTTTGGCCTACTGCTATCCCCCCAGCGCAAGCAGTTAGCACTTCAGAAGATGTTACCAAGCTAGTGAAAACCATCGAGGAAAATACCCAAAAAGTGCGAGAAAAAACCAGCACTAAAGCACAAAGTTAGTATTTTCACACCATTGGAAGTACAGAATAAGCAGTTTAAAATGATGAATAAGAGAGAAAATAGTTAAAAACTAAGAGTGAAAACAGTTAGGGTTTTCAAAACCCGAAAAAAGTATAACTGCTCACTAATCATTGGTAACTAAAGACGCTCCTGATGTAATTTTGCTCAACTTAACAACTAATGCAAGAACTCGACCACCAAAAAACAATTGATATTCTCAACTCCATTATGGAATTTGAACTAGCAGGGGTAGTGCGCTACACCCATTATTCCTTAATGGTAACAGGTCCAAATCGTATCCCCATCGTAGCATTCTTCAAAGCGCAAGCCACAGAATCATTACTTCATGCTCAACAAGTGGGAGAAATTCTCACAGGCTTAGAAGGACATCCTACTTTGAGAATCGCCCCAATGGAAGAAACTTTCAAACATAACGTTAAGGATATTTTGCAAGAAAGTTTATCCCATGAAAAGAAAGCTTTAGATATGTACAAAAGTCTTCTAGCAGTTGTCAACAATGCCAGTATTTATTTAGAAGAATTCACCCGTGGTATGATCGGACAAGAAGAGATGCACAATCTCGAACTCAAGAAAATGTTACGCGATTTCAGCTAATAAAGCAGGAGTCAGGAGTCAGGAGAAATAAAATCTACAACTGTGGAGAACTATTTTTGGCAATGACCGATAATTTATCTTCCAAATGCTTCGCCCCTACTGACAACTGACAACTGACAACTGACAACTGACAACTAACTAATAAAATGAATTTTAGTACCGCTCTACCCACTTTTGTAATTACCCTGCGAGAAGGTGTCTAAGCCGCTCTAGTTGTGGGTATTGTCCTCGCATTATTAAAAAAAGCCCAACAATCTCGACTCAACCCTTGGGTTTATGCTGGCGTAATTGTTGGTATTATTGTCAGTGGCTTAATCGGTATTTTATTTACGGGGATCATTAAATTCTTAGGATCTATTAATCCTCAATATACCTCTGTTGTTGAGCCAACATTGGAAGGTGTATTTAGTGTTTTAGCAATAGTCATGCTGAGTTGGATGTTAATCTGGATGACAAAACAAGCCAGATTTATGAAAGCACAAGTTGAGGGAGCAGTTACCGACGCAATAGGCAAAAATTCCAATGCAGCTTGGGGAGTTTTTAGTTTAATTCTAGTCGCCATTGTCCGCGAAGGATTTGAAACTGTTCTCTTCGTTGCAGCTAATTTTCAACAAGGTTTATTACCGACTTTAGGCGCACTTGGTGGTTTAGCCACAGCGTCAGCAATTGGCGTTTTATTATTTAAATGGGGTGTGAAAATTAATATTCGCAAATTCTTCCAAGTTATGGGCGTTTTATTAATATTAATTGTTTCTGGTTTAGTAGTTTCCGGTTTACAACATTTTGATGAAGCCACAGCTAATCTAGCTTTGAGTAGTCGTTCTTCAGAAAATCTTTGTTTCTATTATGAACACTTTACCAGAATTCACTCTTGTATCTTAGGTCCAATGGTTTGGAATGCTGAAAAAATCTTATCTGACGAACAGTTACCCGGTATCATTCTCAAATCCTTATTTGGTTATAGAGACAAAATCTATATTGTTCAAGCCGTGGGATATTTGGTATTTCTCATCAGTATTGGTGGGCTATATTTCCGCAGTATCACAGGTGGAGATAATCAGAATAGCAAAAATAAAGTCATGACTACTACCCCAGGGCGGAATTAAAAATAAAAGATTGGTAATCAGGGAAAAGATTAAAATTTTTACCTGTTCCCTGCGATGCACTGAGCTTGTCGATAGCGAAGCGTGGCGTAAGCCATAGTGTTCCGTCTAGGCTGCATTTTACTCCGAAACCTGAAAAGTCGAACTAATTACAGGACCAGACATTTCCGCAAGAGGTGAGGCTGCCTTGGGATGTATTGGAGTAGTGTTACTCAATACGGCGATGAGTTGCAATAAAAATGTAATAAAGGCCGCTTGTATAAGTTTTTCTAGCATAATATCCCTCTCTTTATTTATATGCATGAGACTTCCATGGGAACTTGTTATTCTAAATACACTTTGTGTTATTGGTTTATCAGATTTGGTGAATATAATTTGAGAATAGTTCAGAAGTCTGTGAAAAAATGTGATCCAGTTCTCTCTTTATATGCACCTGACAACGTGGACGTTTGTTTTTTCTAAAAAGTGTCCTGAAAATCCAAATTTATTTTTAAATCCCTGGGAATATCTCATTGTTTTACTCCAGTCACTCGATTAGCAAGAACCGTAATAATACTGATACTTGAGTAAGATATATTTCTTTATATGAGATTCTATCTGCTCTCTTCACCTGGCTTGTCCTAATCTTAATTGGCAATTTCAACACAATTAGCCGTTGTCACCGATAGAATAAATGAAAAATAGCTAAAACACACTAAATGATTCCTATCGTTATTGAACAATCCGGCCGAGGCGAACGCGCCTTTGATATCTATTCACGGCTGTTGCGTGAGCGGATTATTTTTTTGGGAGAACAGGTTGATAGCAATCTGGCTAACTTGATTGTTGCCCAACTGCTGTTTTTAGATTCTGAGGACGCGGAGAAGGACATATATATGTACATTAATTCTCCTGGTGGTTCTGTGACAGCGGGAATGGGTATTTTTGACACCATGAAGCATATTCGCCCTGATGTCTGTACAATTTGTACTGGATTGGCGGCCAGTATGGGAGCTTTTCTCCTCAGCGCGGGTACAAAGGGTAAAAGGATGAGTTTACCCCATTCACGGATTATGATTCATCAACCCCTCGGTGGCGCTCAAGGACAAGCAACTGATATTGCAATTCAAGCCCGCGAAATTTTGTATCACAAGCAGCGGCTAAACGAATTTCTCGCTGATCATACTGGTCAACCATTTGAGCGGATTTCTGAAGATACCGAACGTGATTTCTTTATGTCTCCCGCAGAAGCCAAGGAATATGGCTTAATTGACCAAGTAATTGACCGTCATGCCGCCGGTAGTCGTCCTGTACCTATAGTTTAGTTATTGGTTAGTTGTCAGTTGTCAGTGGTCAGTGGTCAGTTGTCGCGAAGCATTTGGAAGATAAATTATCGATCATTGCCAAAAATAGTTCTCCAAATGCTTCGCCCGTACAGTGGTCAGTGGTCAGTGGTCAGTTGTTAATGAGAAAATTCTTCTTCCTTCTTCCTTCTTCCTTCTTCCTTCTTCCTTCTTCCTTCTTCCTTCTTCCTTCTTCCTTCTTCCTTCTTCCTTCTTCCTTCTTCTAAACTCCTGAACTCCTGAACTCCTTCTTTCTTCCTCCTGAACTCCTGATAGCGAAGCGTGGCGTTAGCCATACTCCTGACTCCTGATTCTAAAATCCCGCAATTGGATCTGGTTGAGATTTGAGGTAAGTGAGAAAATTTCGTAATTCTTCTTCACTCAGCAGAGAACGTCCTCGTTTACTGTAGGTTTTGACCAGATAATCTTTACCTTGTTCTGGTGTCCAGCCTAATCGCTCGATTTCTACGTCTGTTTGGGCAATGACATCAGATAAATTTACTGGTTCATTATGTCTTTTCTTTTTACCGACGACTGACTGGACACCAGTATCCTCATAAGGGGTATAACTGCGAGGTGTAAATGGTGTGACATTACTAGGAGGGACTTCTGATAAAGGTGGATATTCTGGTTCTTGATGAGAAAATATTTCTGGTTCTGGAAATTTGGGATCAATTTCTTCTTCTGGTAGCGGTGGTGTATATATCTGTGTATTGTTAACAGGGGGAACAGGTTTTGATTCCTGGAAAGTGGGTTTTATTTGTGGAGTGGTAACTAATGGGGAGACAGATTTTGTGACTTCCCCCGGTGTATTTTTGATCCCCAAAACCGTTAAAGCTCTGTTTCTAGCCTGGTCTTCTGCTGCTTCTACTGTTTCTGCTCCTGCGATCGCCGTTGCCCTGGTGATACCTTCGAGTTGTATACTGACACGGACGATATATTTCCCTTGAAAAATTTCTATTAATTCTGAGATAATACTGCCGTTGGGGTACAAATTCTGGAATTGTGCCAACATCATACTTTCAACCATTTTTATCTAAATTTTCCTAATAACATAAATTGCTAGTCAGCGCACAACTGACAACTGACCACTAACAACTGACCACTGACCACTGATTTGGAGAACTATTTTTGGCAATGATCGATAATTTATCTTCCAAATGCTTCGCCCCTACTGACAACTGACAACTGACAACTGACAACTGACAACTGACAACTGACCACTGACAACTGACAACTGACAACTGACAACTGACAACTGACAACTGACAACTGACCACTGACCGTCCCCTAAACAAAACCCTATATTTCAATATAAAGTCTTACTGAGAACTAAGCACTCACGACGTTAAATATGTCCTGATACTAACAGTTGTTGATCACAAATTGTCGTTTATCTTTAAATGCTATACTAATTAACCAATTAGATATCTAGAAGTATTTTTAAAGAAGTGCGCTCTAAATCTACAATAATAAAGATAAGGTTTGCCTTCGTTGCCTGTGTTTTACTGCTTACCTGATTGTTACCGATTCTACATAAGGGAGAATTGGGTTTTTCAGCGGTTTCTTCCAGTGAAGACATGGCCAACACCACGCTATGCTATCAGATACTGATGTCGTGGACTTGCCTTACATCTAAACTATCAAACACCTGTAGTTAAACCAGTTTGTAGTTTGTGGGTTGTGGGTGAGATAGAGAGTTCTCCAAACCAAGTCTCTCACTAACTCATTATCTAAATTACGTAGTGTTTAATTATTAGGTATCAGGAGTGCATGGTCAAGATTGTTTAGATCAAGTCAAGGGTCACGTAAGCAAACGCTGAGATTGTCGTGCAGTGAGAAGTCAACGCAGGGGCTTCATCTGACAATGACTATGGCTAACGCCACGCTGCGCGATGAGCGGACTTGCCTTTTCTACGAAACACTACGCAAAGGCGAAATTCGTAAGCAAGTGTCTGTAAACCGGGTGGGAATACAGTAAAGAGCCAGATTCGACAACAAATGATGTTTTGACCAAAGGTCGGTTCACTGCATGGAATTTTCAATCGCTACACTTCTTGCCAATTTTACAGATGATAAATTAGTGGCTCGTAAAGTCCTAGAAAAAAAACTGGGTTGTGAGGATGAAGAAAGTCTAGAAAAACTCCAAATTACTTTGGATGTGTTGGAAAAAATCGGGCTTTTGGTGAAGGAACGGGGGAAATATCGCCGCGTTACCGAAGAAGGCTTGATTGAGGCTAAACTCCGTTGTTCTAGTAAGGGCTTTTGCTTTGCGATTCAAGATAGCGAAGGCTCAGAGGATATTTACATCCGTGAAAGTCATTTGAGTAATGCCTGGAATGGCGATCGCGTTTTGGTAAGAGTCCTCAAGGAAGGCAGTCGCAGGCGATCGCCGGAAGGTGAGGTGAAGTTGATTATGGAGCGGTCTAATCACACCTTACTCGCCAGAATTAAGCAGGTGGAGGAAGGTTTTCGGGCTGTCCCTTTGGATGACAGATTGCTGTTTGAACTGAAACTACAACTCAACAGCATGAAGTTGGAAGAAGCAATTGATCACTTAGCTCATGTAGAAATTCTTCGCTATCCCCTCGCACAATATCCCCCATTGGGTCGAGTAGTGCAAATTTTGGGTAGTGATGCTGAAGCCGCAGCGGATATAGATTTGGTAACTTGTAAACATGATTTATCCCGAACTTTTCCTGATTCTATCCTCGATGCAGCGGCAAAGTTACCCAAGAGACTCCTGAAAGCAGACCTGAAAAATCGTCTCGATTTACGTGAGGTTTTTACCTTCACCATTAAGAGTGTCAACAGTGATGAGTCTGTAGTTGAAAATGCCTTCAGTGTAGAAAAAACTACTGATGATAATTGGCGATTATTATTTCATATTACAGATGTTTCCCACTATATCCAACCCGATGAGGCTCTAGACCGGGAAGCCCTCAAGCGGGGTAAGTCAGTGTATTTGGGAGAATTACTACTGCCAATGTTGCCAGCAGTGGTGATACAACGGTGTTCCTTAGTCCCTGGTAGCGATCGCTTGGCTCTCTCTTTTATCATCACCATTAACCCCCAATCAGGAGAAGTGGAGGAATGGGAAATTCAACCTAGTGTCATTAATGTAGATGTAGCTGTTAGTCAAGTAGAGACAGCAGCTATTCTTGCCGGTGAAAGCAGCACAGTGGCAGCCGAAGTCCAAGAGAAATTACCAGATTTGCAGACTTTGGCTACTGCTATTAAACAGGTACGTCTACAGCGGGGCAGCTTACGGTTAAATCTCCCACCCAGCCACAACCCTTACTATGACGAAGGAGCAATGGGATCGGTGGTGGTTAATGACTTACCTGGGCGATCGCTCATTACCGAATTGGTAATATTAGTTAATCAACTCATGGCTGATCATCTCAGCGCCTTGGGAGTTCCCAGTTTATGGCGAGTTCAAGGCACACCTGATCCCGAAGATGTTCAGGAAATGCTCAAACTAGCCGTTAATTTAGGTGTGGAATTAGGACTTGATCCAGAATTAGAAATCCAACCTCTAGATTATCAACACTTGACGGGAGCTTTTGCCGATTCCCCATCGGAACAAGTTCTCACCTATTTATTACAAGACACTCTCAAGCCTTCTTTATATAGCATTACCAAAAGTTCTCACTTTGGACTAGCTTTATCCCAATATGTCCACATAACTGCCCCCTTACGTCGTTATCCAGATATCCTCTTGCAACGGGTGTATCATAACTTACTAGAGCATGGGCGCGATCGCCGGAATACCCGCGTCAAAGATCGGATAAACCTCCGCCATTCTAATTGTCACGAAGAAATCAATTGGAACGTTCTCCCCCCAGAACTCCAACAAGAACTGCAAAGCGACTTAACCAGAGTCATTGTCCAAATTAATGACCGAGAAAAAGAAGTCCAAGAAGCTGAAGCTGATTTAGCCGGACTCCAAAAAGCCTCCTTAATGAAACAACGCATTGGCGAAGTATTTCCAGGAGTAATTACTGGTGTTCAATCCTACGGCTTCTTTGTGGAAATTGAAGTCCCAGTAGAATCGCCCACAGAAGGTAATCTCGCTAATACCTTACGAATAGAAGGACTGGTTCACGTCAGTTCCCTCAAAGACGATTGGTATGAATATCGTGCCAGACAACAAGCGTTATTTGGGCGAAAAAATCGGGCTTCCTACCGATTGGGCGATAGCTGTATGGTACAAGTCAAAAGTGTTGATTACTACCGTCAACAAATTGATTTAGTGACAGTTGGTGCTGATGGTTTACCTAAGGCCATGAGCGAGAATACTGGCAATGAGGAAACAGGAGACATTTATCCACAAAATCAAAGCGATAGCTTGCGTGGCAAAGCCATATCTTTTGACAGAGAACCTTATGATCAAGAATAGTCAGTTGTCAGTTGTCTTTTGTCAGTTGTCCGTTGTTAGTTGCTCTTAAATATTAACCACTGACCACTGACCACTGACCACTGACCACTGACAAATGACCACTGACAAATGACAAATGACTAATAACACAAAACCTTTAATCTTGGGCGTAACAGGTGCATCTGGTCTAATTTACGCCGTTCGCGCTCTTAAATTCCTCTTAGCCGCAGAATATCAAATTGAACTGGTGGCATCTAAATCTACTTACACAGTTTGGCAGGCAGAACAGGAAATCCGAATGCCAGGAGAACCAGAAAAACAAGAGCAATTTTGGCGAGAACAAGCCGGAGTTCCCGAACAAGGTAAACTCCGCTGTCATCCTTGGAGTGATGTTGGTGCGGGTATTGCCAGTGGTTCTTTCCGCACGTTGGGGATGATCATTATCCCTTGTAGTATGAGTACAGTCGCAAAACTTGCTGGGGGGCTAAGTTCCGACTTACTAGAACGAGCCGCAGATGTCCAAATTAAAGAAGGACGTAAACTGGTAATTGTCCCCAGAGAAACCCCTTTTAGTTTAATTCACCTGCGGAACTTAACGACCTTAGCGGAAACTGGAGTGAGAATAGTCCCCGCCATTCCTGCTTGGTATCACAACCCACAAACCATTGAGGATTTAGTTGATTTTGTTGTAGCTCGCGCTCTGGATCAATTAGATATTGACTGTATACCAATTGAACGATGGCAAGGTCATTTATAGCAATTAAAAATTAACAATTAAAAATGAAAAAACTAAATTTTTAATTCTTAATTCTTAATTCTTAATTCTTAATTCTATTTTGCTCTTTTGTGGCAACAGCTATATTCATCTGTTTTTTCCTGGTGTATTCTTAGAATCCTGCTGCAATTTTGAATTTTTTATGGCTGTAATTCGCTTAATTATCTTGGTGACGGCAATGCTGGGACTAATAATAATATTAGTTCAAAATTTGTCGCCCTCACTTCCATTAATGTTTTTGGGGATGCGAACTCAAGCATTACCATTAGCATTGTGGATTTTATTAAGTATAACTGCTGGTATTTTCACATCTTTAATAATTACTAGATTGTTAAAATTTGCGACTGATTTAAATTTACAAGCACCACAACCTCTACCCAAATCAATTCCCACTCCACCCCGTGTTAGACAAAATACTCCACCTCCTCAAAGTCCTCCACCAACCGTTAATCAAGTTGATGATGAATTTGACGATTGGGACACAAATCGCAATCAAGATGATTGGGATAATGGCGAAAATTCAGAATCAGTAACAGAAACTTCCCCAAGTCAACAAAGTTCTAATTCCCGCAATAGTTCCGTTTATTCCTATAGTTCCCAATCACCGAAAAATACTGCTGTGGGTAAAACTGAATCTGTTTATGATGCTGATTATCGGGTAATTATTCCTCCTTACCAAGAATCAGGCAAAACTCAAGTTACAGATGATGATGACTGGGATTTTTTTGAAGATGATGATTTTGAGGATGACAACGAAAATAAACCACAAAAACGCTAATTTAAGCTTTAATAATAATTAATAATTTTACAGGAGAAAAATACTGATGATTGATATATTAAAAGGAGTCAACCTCTATTTAATTGGCATGATGGGAGTTGGGAAAACAACAGTAGGAAAGTTATTAGCCGCAGAAATTGGTTATAGATTTGTAGATACAGATGAAGTCATAATCAAAGCCGCAGGTAAATCTATTAATGAAATATTTGCCGAAAATGGTGAAGCGGAGTTTCGGCAATTAGAGAGTGATGTTTTAGCTCAAGTTTGTGCTTATACTAAGTTGATTATATCTACGGGTGGGGGTGTTCCCATGCAGCAACAGAATTGGAGTTATCTCCATCATGGGTTGATAATTTGGTTAGATGCACCAATAGGAATAATCTTACAGCGGTTAGCGGAAGACAATACCAGACCACTTTTACAAGATGCCGATATCGAAAGTAAATTGACATCGCTTTGGGAACAACGTCAACCAATGTACTCCCAAGCTGACTTACATATTACTATGAGCGCGACCGAAACACCAGAAGAAATTGTCACACGCATCCTCGCTACAATTCCCAGTATTCTCAAACCGCAATAATTCTTTCTACACCCATTTATAACCCACTTGAATATCAGATCCCCGACTTCTTCGAGAAGTCGGGGATCTGACTCTTGCAATGTATATCTACGGCACGCTACGCTATCACAAATCAAATACGAATTGCTATATATCTATAAAAAGGAATAGAAAGCAGTTAATTTCTTGTCAAAAGCAAGATGCAGAATTTCCACATCAAGAGTTGAATGGAATCTAGATTCTGTAATTATCCTCGACGGGGATGAAATCTATGACTATATTTTCTCTTGATGAACTTAAAAATTTAGTCCAAAATCCTGAGTATCCATGCGTTTCTCTGTATCTACCTATGGAAAAACTAGGAGGAGATACGCGACAAAATCCGATTCGGTTTAAAAATTTAATTCGAGAAGCTGAAACCCGCCTAGATGAAACAGGATTACGTCATACTGAGACTGTAAATTTGCTCAAACCAGCGATGGAATTAGACAATACTGATTTTTGGGAAATTCAAAATCAGGGATTAGTAATTTTTATTTCCCCCAATCTATTTCGTTACTATTGTTTACCAATTTCTTTTCCCCAATTAGTGGTTGTTGGTAAGAATTTTCATATCAAACCCTTATTAAATCTGATTAATAATGATGGAAAATTCTACATTTTGGCTTTAAGTCAAAAGAATGTCAAACTTTACTCAGGCACACGCTACCAAATTAATGAAGTAGAAGTAGAAAATATGCCTCATATTTTGGATGAAACTCTCTTAGAAGATGAATTCCAAAAAGGCGTACAGCATAGAATTGGTATCGCTAGAGGTGCAACTTCTGCGGCTCAACACCCTGGTTCTGTGCATGGACAGGGTAATCCAGATCGGGAGAAACATGAAGAAGATATTTTGCAATTTTGTTATGTTGTTGATAGTGCATTACATAAAAAATTGCGAGGTGAAAAAGCACCTTTAATATTAGCAGGAGTAGAATATTTATTACCAATTTACCGACAAGCTAATACTTATCCATATTTAGCAGAAACAGGGATTACTGGCAATGCAGAAATCCTCAAAATGCAAGAATTAAATCATGCAGCTTGGGAAATTGTTAACCCTTTATTTCAACAGGAATATGAAGATCTAATGGCTGTTTATCTGCAACTATCTGGGGAAGAAAGTAACAAAATTGCCAATGATATCAAAGCAATTATTCCGGCTGCATATTATCAAAGAGTTGATACTTTGTTTGTGCCTCTAAAACAACATATATGGGGTAAATTTGATTTACCAACTGCTACAGTTGAATTACATCCAGAACCAGCACCAGATGATGAAGATATGTTAGATTTTGCGGTAATTCACACCATCTTAAATGGTGGTAAAGTTTATACTCTTGAACCAGAAGCAATGCCTAGTGGAGTTAAAGTAGCGGCTATTTGCCGATATTAATTTTTTAAGTTGCTAAGTTGTCGTCGTGCTGCTGCTAAAATTAATCTTTGTTCAGCACGAGAAATCGCTTGATAAGTCCTTTCCACCGCTTCCGGTTCTACAGAAATAGAACTAATCCCCCATTCTATTAATTTATCAATCATTTCTGGATAAAGCACCGGGGCTTGACCACAAATAGAACAGGGAATACCTCCAGCTTGAGACATTTTAATTAATTGAGATATTGCCCCCATTACTGCTGGATGACTTTCATCAAATATTCTCCCTAATTTTCCCTGTTCCCTATCTATTCCTAATAATAATTGAGTTAAATCATTTGTGCCAATAGAAATACCTGCCACACCAGCTTTAATATATTCAGGTAATAGAAATAAAATACTAGGAACTTCTGCCATGATCCATAATTGAAACTGGGATATTTGTGTTAACCCAAATTGCTCAACTTTTTGACGACAAAATATAAATTCTTCAACACTGCGGACAAAAGGTAATAGCAAATTAATATTTCTATAACCAGATGCTTGAACTATCGCTAAAGCTTGCAATTCCAATTCAAAAACCGCCGGATTTTGCATATAGCTGAAAACACCCCTGTCACCAAGAATAGTTCGACTTCGCTCACTATAAATTGATGACTGTGATAATAATAAATCATGGGGTAGGTAATCTAAAGAGCGATAAAAGATAGGTCTGGGTGAAAAAGCGCGAGCAAATTGCTTAATCTGCTCAGATAATAACTCTAATAATTCCGCTTTTCTTCCGGCAATTAACCATTCTTGAGGATGTTCTCCCTCCAGAATATTTAACATCATCAATTCTGAACGTAATAATCCTAACCCATCTACAGGTAAACATTTTACTTGTTCAATTAATCGTCCTTGACTCAAATTTACGAGTAACTTAGTGGCAATTATTGGTAAATTTATCGGCTGATAATTGACAATTTTTTCCTCTTTGATTAATTCTTCTATCTCCTCACTAGGAAAGTTTTCTTCATCTTCTGTGAAACGATATATTTCACCCTTATTACCATCTAATAATAACTTTTCACCTGCTTGTAAAAGAGTGGTTGCACCTGTGGCACTCACCACCGCAGGAATACCCAACTCCCTGGCTAAAATCGCCCCGTGGCTAGTTAATCCCCCTTGTTCTGTAATAATCCCCGCAACGCCTTGTAGTAAGGGTAAATAATCAGGAGTAATCACTGGGGCGATGAGAATTACACCTTGAGGAACTTGGATTGCTTTTTGTGATGAACTAAAAATATGGGCATTAGCAATAATTCTCCCTCTGGCTGCCCCAATGCCTTGAATAAATTGCACACTCTTATTTACAGATTGGGGAACAGTGACTTCTGTAATATAGAGTTTTGTGGCTAAAGATTCTTTCGCAACTGTCCATTTCATAGTTAAAGTTGCCCCTAATTCACTGACTATTTGATTACTGACAGTAATTAATTCTTGCAAAAATTCTTCTGGCAAAGCATATTCTTGTTGTTGGGATTCTTCTAAAATATAAGCTAATAAAAAATCAGTATCTAATGTTGGTTGTAGTTGTTCATCTGTAAAAGCATTACCATGATGAAGACGATACGCCAACATTTTATTACCCAATTGTCTTTCTACGACTGCGCCGGTTTTTGGTTCTATGTAATAAACATCTGGTAATACTTCACCGTTGGTAATTGCTAGTCCTAAACCCCAAGTAGCTTCAATATCCCATGCCGATGATTTAGTATTGATTACACCAGAAGCGATCGCATTGTCAACTGGTTGCACTAACACCCCTAAATTAATGCTGGGCAAACTAAGCCCCGCACTATGCCAATATAGTAAACTTCTGGCTCGGAATAACTGACTCCAAAGCAGCTTTAAAGCTTCACCTATTTCCTCTTCTTCACAAGGGCAAAATACTGGTTCTAATAACCCAGATACATTTTTCATTTCTTGCTTATTTGATATTGCCAAACTGGGACGCAAAATTAAACTGCTTCTTTGCCATTGTCGCGCAGCTTGAAAAATTGTCCTCACCCAATGAGGTGGCACAGTCGCTGAGATAATTTCCTGACGTAAGCGTCCGGCTACCTGTTGCAGTTGTCGCCAATTATGTACATCTAAATGTAGCGAAGAATGGGGTAAATCAGCGATTAACGACTCTGAACTATTGAGAGTTTCTAGAAATTGCCGTAAAACATCTGCTTCTACTACAAAACCAGGAAGAACAGGATAACCCTGTTGTTTGATTTTGCTTAAATCGAACGCCTGCACGCCAACTTTAGCGCGGTCTTGTAGTTTAATTTGGTCAAGCCAATAGAGTTTATCCACTCAATTTATTAAATAATATTTATTACATACTTTTTGTTACTATATTACCAATTAGTCCGAACAATGCCCCGATTTCATTTATTAAACTATTTACCACCGAAAAAAATTGATCAATCCTTATTATATTGCCGGTAGTGACTGGCTAAACACTGGACTTCGTTTATGTTTTGCCTTGTTTATTGGAGCTTTAATTGGCTTAGAAAGACAACTAAAAAATAAACCGGCAGGTTTAAGAACCCATATGTTAGTAAGTTTGGGTTCAGCCATATTTACTCTCATCACTATCCAAACAGGTGGAACAGAACTTAGTGCTGATTCTCTTAGTCGTGTAGTTCAAGGTATTGCTGCTGGAGTGGGGTTTTTAGGCGCTGGGGAAATTTTACGTGAATCTTCCCAAACATCAAAATCACCGGAAATTCATGGTTTGACTTCTGCCGCTGCGATTTGGGTAGCTGCGGCTTTGGGAATTGCTGCTGGGTGCGGTTTATGGCAATTAGGATTAATGGGCGCGGTTTTAACTGTAATTATTCTACACATTTTTAAAAGACTGGAAAAATTTAATTAATAGGTGAACAGAAAAATTTCCAGGTATGACATTAATTGCCTTTTTCACGCAGATTAGGACGGCTGATAATTAACAATTGTACCCCACCATCGCCTGTATTAATAGCCAAGACAGGAGGGCGCTGATTAAATTGTGCATCAGAAGGCATAGATGGGAATACATAAACCCAATCATTACTTTCAATTAATAGCTGTAGCGACCTGGAATTATAATTGGCTCGACCTGCAATCATCGCTGTTTCCAACCAGAATTAGTTGCAACTATAAATTGACTTGAACCAGA
>NZ_LJOQ01000053.1:0-22982 GCF_001672255.1 Anabaena sp. AL09 | reverse complement strand
TCCTCTTGCAATTATCTTCACGACGAGGATTGGTTTAATCTATTCTTTCAAAGTATTATTTTTTCTCGGTTCAGTTGCCGGGAGTCGTTTCTCTCCCCGGTACTTAACTAATATAGCAATCCTTCCTTTTCCTGTCAAGGGGGTTGGGAAATATTTTTTTGGCAGGGGAAAATAATAGCTGAAATCTTTGTGAAAATAGGGATTCAGCCTATTTTCTAAGTTATCAGTCTGCTAAAAAGATTTTGTGTAAGGTAAAAAAACAGGAATTATCTTTTTGGTCTAATGCAGGTTGACGAAGGAATCAATCGGCAATAAAGGGGTTTAAACTCTATGTTTCCCTGATTTTTAGTGATAATCATGGCTTTTTGCCATCCTGATCATAGTATTTGAGATTACTTATTTGGAGGTTTTTGAGGGTGAAGCCTTTTGCAAATGTAGTAATGTATTATACAGTTGCTTTTTTAAATTATTGTTGTTTTGGATTTCTAAGGTGATTTTATTGAATCTTTCAACTGTAAGACCACTATCCTCGACTATTTTTTGAGAATGGTTGCAGTAATTTCCGGCAATATCTTTGGCTTTGCCAGGTAGTGCATTGATACTTGTAGGATCATTACAGATCACTTGGGGAACATCTTTGCTACCGATGAGTTTTTTTATTTCCTCAAAGGCTTGCTGACGGACTGGTTCCATCCCCAATACAGCTTTTGCATAGTTAGTTACTTCTGTATTGTTGATGTTTAAGGTTTGAGCGATTCCTTGGGAATTGAAGCCGAAAGTCGCGAATATCAGACTTGCAGTGGCAATAGTTGCCAAAATCAAGGGTTGAGAGAGAATTCGCTGCAACCGTTTGGTTGAATGAAGACTGTAAATTTTGAGCATATATTATAATACAGGTGACACAGAAGGACAAACAGGAAATGTGATTGATCATAAGTTTGAATTATTTTCTGAATTAGAAGTTCCAGTCAAGATTGAATCAATATATTAATATTGATGGGGTTATTAAATGCGGCGACATATTTGACAAAGTTCGATGACTTTAGTTTGTAGGGTTGAGGTTTCGGATGCACCTTGCTTGAGGCTGACTTCTAATTCTAATAGCAGTGGTAAGGCAGAGATGAGTTGCTGTAGGGGGAGAGATTTGACTTCTTGCTGTAGGAAGTAGATGCGTTTGGGGTTAGAGATTTCCGCACCTTGAGCGATGGCTTGGGGGTTGCGTTCACCACTGTCCATCATCATTTTTACTAATAACCAGGTGCGAAATTGACCTATGAGTGTGGCAACTATCCGTAAACCCGGTTCGGCTGCATTGCTGAGATCACCTAAGATGCCTAAGGCTTTTGGGGTGTCTCCAGTTCTGATGGCTGTTGCTAGTTGTAAGGTGTTTTGAGTGGTATTTCTGACTAATTCCGATACTGTATTCACATCTAAAGGTTTGCCACTACCTTCTGTATAAAGACGTAATTTTTCTAGTTCATTGTAGAGAAGACGGGTATCGTTACCTACTGATTCGGCTAATAGTTCGGCGACGAGGGGACTTATTTTTATACCGACAGTTTGAGCGGCTTGTTGAACTGATTGGACTAAAAGTTCGGTTTTCCAAGGAGGAATTAGGGGAAATTCGGAAATTGTAGCAAATTGCTTGAGGAGTTTTGTACTTTTAAGGCGTTCATCTGGTTTGTTGCGACTGGTTAATAGTAAAGTGGAATCTGGGGGGATGACTTTGAGAGTGCGTTGTAATTCGGCTAGGATAGGCTCTGGACAATTTTGCCCCAGAGTGGTGTTAATGAGCCACACGAAACGCCCACCAGCCCCGAATGGCGGTGTCATTGCTTGATTTAAAGCTTGGACTATTGAATCGGGTTGATCTGCGGGAAATGAGGTATAGTTAAAACTAGTCCAGAGGGGATCAAGGATGCGATCTCGTAAAGTTACTACGGCTTTTTCCATGGCGAAATCATCTTCGCCCCAGTAAACATATATTGGCATAGCAATTTAAAATTAAAAATTAATTTGGTCAAATTGAGTAAATCTCCCTACAATCTATCAAAAGAGCGCAAGGTGATCAAGATTGGACGACAACTACCAAACCTATTTAAATCGGGTAGCACACATGACGCTACCAGAAGCTTACAAAACCCAGATTCAGCATATTCAGGAATCTTCTAAATTTCGGGTTCATGCTGGAGTAAGAGTTGCTACACCCTTTCCAGGCTATACGCTGATTACCCCACCAGCAGCAGAAGACCTGAAAAACGCTGCTTTTTACGGTCAAATAGAAGCCTATCAACGGCAATTATTAGAGCTACCCATTGGTGGTGATTTGATTGTACCTGTTCCTGCTGTTAGTTTTCATCTGACGGTGGCAGATTTAATTTGGGATAGTGCTTTTCATCATGCTTGTACAAAAAATCCCCAATTTGCTGAAGATTTGAATTCTCAGTTGGCTGAGATGTTTCAACAATATCAGCAATTGATGACAAAGGGATCTCCTATATCTTGGCAAATGTTGGGGTTGATTGTGATGCCCAGGGCTGTAGGTGTGTGTTTAGTACCAAAGGATAAACGTTCTTATGAGGAAATTATTCAGTTCCGACGGATAATTTATCAAAATCGCACGTTAATGGGCTTGGGTATTGAGCAGCATTATCATTTTACGGCTCATGTAACATTGGGGTATTTTAGCGAAATTCCCCCAGAGTTAGATCGGGTAAATCTGAATACAATGTTTTGTGAGTTTAATCAATCATTGCCGTTAGATACTCCAGATTTTCTCATTGATAAGGTGGAATTACGAAAATTTGATAATATGATCCGCTATTATCGTCAACCAGACTGGCCGAGTTTGGATTTTTAAGTAATTCATAGTAGGGGTTTAGCAGTGCTAAACCCCTACAAACTCGACACATATAAATAATTTTAATCAAGAATGTAAATTATATTTAGCAATTCCTGAAGCTGCTTATCAAGACTTTTTTCTAAAACCAGCTATTCAAGATATTTTAAGTGATCAACAGCAGATTAATTACATTATTTTTGATCCAATTCAAGAGGTAATTGTACAATGGATCAGTTAGATAAATACAGAAAAATTATAGTTAGTGTTGTCAAAAAACACGCTCAATATAAACCTAGTCATGGTCAAATTGAGGCTTTATGTATTTGTGATCAAGAATCTGATAATTATTTGTTAATGGATACGGGTTGGGATAAAACAGGTAGAGTTCATGCAGTGGTATTTCATTTGCGAATTATTGATGGTAAAATCTGCATTGAAGGGGATGGTACGGAAAGGGGGATAACTGGGGAATTATTGGAATTAGGAGTAGGAAAGGATGATATTATTTTAGGTTTTATTCGTCCTGAATATCGGCAGTTTACAGATTTTTCTGTAGCTTAATTTTGGGCTTTCGCTTTTTTCACTTTCTCAATTTGCTTGGGTGCTTCCATTTCGTTGAATAGTCGGATAGCTTCATTAAAGTTGGTGTGGCTTTTTTCGGTTTCATCCATTTTTTGATATGTTAAGCCAAAGTTAATATTTTTTAGCAATGCCACAAGCATTTTTTATTGTTCCAACTGATTCACAGGCAGGTTTTATCAGTATTTTAACGGATACAGCACTTTTCAGTGTTATGAGTTACATATCTAGTGGGTAAGATGCCCGCACCACAAGAGTTTGATGATTCAACTTTGTACCTCATAAGAGCGAAAACCGCTGTAATAGTTTGGGTGCGACCTCTTACGTAATTGCTCACACAGCATGATAAATTAAAAACGAAAATAATAGTTATATTTACATAAAATACTATTTTGCTAGATTCTTTTCAATGCTAACCTTTACAGCTTATTCACAGCTTTATGATAGTGATATAGGTTGTGTTTATTTGTAACTAATTTTACGTTGATATTGAATTTAGAATATCTGTTTAATTTCACCATAATTTCATAAATATGCCATTTTCATGAAGATTCAATACTCTTGGGTTGAGAAAAAATCAGTAGAAATGCGGGTGGTTTTTTTTAAGGAACGTGAAATAGTCAGTATAGAAAAATGACTTGTCAATAGTTAAAACACTAGATAAAACACCAGAATAATTTATGATCAATACATCACCAACAGTCTGGCAAACAATTAAATCCTTTGCTGCTAATGGACTAGCTATTGCAGCGATTGCTACCTCTAGCGTTGTTGTAGCTACTAGTATCCCTTCCCCTGCTCAGGCATCTACTGCTTGCAATTGTGTCCTATACGCAAAAAGTCAAGTTCCTTCATTACCTAATGGTTTGTGGACACTGGCAGACAAGAGAAGAATAATTAATAGTAGTCAACCCACACCTGGTGCGGTAGCCATTATTGACAATCGTGTTTCCAACCCCGTAATACGTAACTATGGTCATGTGGCTGTAGTCAGAGATGTATATGGTAATGGTACTATTAGGATTCAAGAATCCAACTGGGGTGGTTGTGGTATTCGCTATCGTACTGGCACACCTGCTAACTTGGGCATATTGGGATATTTTCGTCCTAGATAACAGAGATTTGTAAATCGTGGTAGAAGCGTTTGTTAAATGTAGGTTGTATTGACACAACGCAAGGAAACTCAACGCCAATTAATATTTGTGATAAATTTTTTGTAGAGACGTTTCCTACAACGCCTTTACTTCAATTGTATTTATAAAATATAATGAAAAACTTTAAGTTCAAACCAGGATTTAAATTGTTAACCATATCGGCAAGTTTAACAAGTGTTACTCTTGGATGTTGGTTAATTTTTGCCATATTTACCCAAAGTAAAATTCAAACCATCCCCGTTCGTATGGTGACAGCTACTCAAAACAAAGTAGAAGATAAAATTACCGGAGAAAGTGGCATATTAAAATTAGATAATCAAAGAAATATTAAATCTCCAATCACAGGAACAGTAGAACAAGTTTTAGTCAAAATTGGAGACAAAGTTAAAAAAGATCAAACTCTAATCCGGTTACGAGATACAGAAACACAAATTAAATTACAAGAATTTGCATCTGATTTGAAAGAGAAGAATTTACAACTTGTTGATAAACAATCATCTTTAAAAAGAGCAGAAAGTAAATTATTAGAAACTCAACAAGAATATAGAAACATTCAAACTACCTATGGAAATGATATTAACAGGAAAAAAGATGAGAAAATTCGGGAAATTCAAAAGCGTAAATTAGAAGTTACCAGAAAACAACAAGCATTAACAGCTAAAACAACTGATTTAAAAGAATCAAAAGTTAAATTAGCAGAAAATAAACAACTTTTCGCTAAAGGATTTATTTCGGAAACTGAATTAAAAGAGCAAGAAAAGAAAGTTATTCAAGCTGAAACAGATTTAAGTAATGCTAAAGATGAATTATCTTTAAGTAATTTAGATTTAGAACAACAGAAATTAGAATTACAAAGTTTTTTGCAAGATGTCAGAAATAACAAATCTGAACCTCAACAAAAATTGAAAGAAGCTAAAACTAAAATTGACCAAGCTGTACAAGAATTAAATCAAGCTAAATTAGCACTCAATCAAATTATGAGAGAAATAGATAAACTCAAAATACAACGTCAAAAAATTGCTGAGGAATTACGAAAAACAGTAATTACTGCTCCTATTGATGGTGTAATTCTCAATTTACAAGCAAAATTAGGTGATGTAATTGAACCGAAAGGAGATGTTTTAGTTATTGGTGATCCTACTCAACAAATTGTGGAATTAAAGTTATCTCCTTTAGACGCAACTAAGGTTAAAATTAGACAAAAAGCTGAAATTAGTATTGTTGGTTTTCAATCACAGAAATTAACTGGTAAGGTTCAACAAATATCTTTATTAGCTGGAGATACTCAGAATAATAATCAAGGTGTAGATAATGTCAAAATTACAGCAATTGTGCGTTTAGATCAAGTTAATAAAAATATTGTTCCGGGAACTCCAGTGACAGTTGCTTTAATTATCGCTCAACGTGATAATGTGACAGTTATTCCTAGTGAAGCTATTCAAGAAAATGAATCAGAAACATTTGTTTGGATAAAAGATCAACAAGGTAAGGCTGTTAAAAGAATTATCAAAACTGGTTTACAAGGATTAGATAATATTGAAGTTAAATCTGGTTTAAAACCAGGAGATGAAATATTAATTCCCACTTTAGAAAATCCTTTAAATGAGGGAGATTATGTTGTCATAAAAATGCAGTAATAATATAATATTGTAGGGGTTTAGCAATGCTAAACCCTTACCGATGATAAAGAATCAATTTAACATATTTACCCCCATGAACATCAATGATTTATTATCTTTAACATCTAGTTCTTTACGCAGTAATCCCTTGCGCTCATTTTTGAGTAGTTTAGGTGTCTTTATGGGTGTATTTGCTGTGAGTGGAACTTTACAAGTAAGTGATATTGGGAAAATATATTTAAAGACGCAATTACAAAAAATGGAATCTCCGCAAATTTCTATTCAGTCTCCCTATAACTCGGTTACGTCTCAACCAGAAAAATATCAAAGCGAAGATTTAGCATGGTTAAAAACAAAGTTATCTGGTTGGAAATATATCGCTCCTGTACAAAATGGTGGTAATGATGCTATTTTTTTGGGAACTCAAAAAATCAATGTGGAAAGTCAAGCAGTAACACCAGATTTCTTACCTATTTCGGGAAGGAAATTAATTGCTGGTAAGTTTTTTACAGTTAATGATTTACAGCAAATCCGTTCTGTTGTTGTTATAGATCAATTACTCGCACAAAAACTATTTAAAGGTAAAAATTCATTGGGAAAAATGATTTATTTTCAAAATAAGTCTTATTATATTCAAGGTATTATTCAAACTAGAAAAAGTAGTTCATGGGGAGAAGAACAAGGATTGATATTAATTCCTTTATCTGTTTATCAATCTCTCAAATCAAGTCCTTTTTTTGATAAAATCACCATTACTCCCAAGAATCCAGAAAATATAGAACAACTCCAAAATCAAGCAACTAGCATTTTAAAGAAAAGATTCCCTAATGTAGATATTTACCCTTTTAGCAATGTTGAAGAGGTGAAAAGTTTAGAAAAAGTCTTAAATGGTGTGACTATTATTCTGTTACTTATTGGAAGTATTGCTTTATTTGTGGGGGGTGTGGGAATTGCTAATATTACTATAGCATCAGTTGTAGAACGGACTCCAGAAATAGGTTTAAGACGCGCTATTGGTGCTACACAAAAAAATATTTTAATTCAGTTTTTACTAGAAGCAACTTTTATTAGTATGACAGGAGGAATAATTGCAATAGCTACGGTACAAGGAATTACAATTATAACTGTAACTCTCTTGAATTTACCCTATCAATTTGGTTATGAAACTCCTTTAGTTTCCCTCAGTTCTGCTATTATGGTGGGTATTATTTCTAGCTTCTTACCTGCGCTGAGAGCTAGTAAATTAGATCCTGTTGAGGCTTTACGCTCTCAATAAGCAAGGTTTAGAATAATGTTAATGTTGGGTTTCCTTGCGTCAACCCAACCTACTTAATTTTTTTTACTATGAATCGTTTTTTATTACCAATATCATCTTTGCTTTTGATTTTACTGTTTCCGGGTTTAGGAAAATGTCAAGATATACCGAATCAACAAAATTTACCAAAATCTAATTCTGATTTGGAATTACTATTAAATAACTCTAGTCAGGAGTTACCGTTAAAATTAGCTGATTCTGTTTATTTAGCTTTACAAAATAATCGAGATTTAAAAATAGCTTATCTCCAACGTATTTTAGATCAAAAACAATTAGCTGAAACTGAATCTCAATTTAATCCAACTTTTACACCACAGCTATCTTTAAATTTGAACAATAATCAAACTGGTAATAATAAGAATAACAACACAACTGCTCTTTTAGGTGCTAATTTTAATTTGAAAATTCCTACAGGTGGTAATTTAAGTTTAACATGGCAAGGACAAAATCTTTTATCTCGTAGTAGCTTATTAGATACTTCTTCAGATACAAATACTCTAAGTCAAAGTGTCAATCTTAATTTTAGTCAACCTTTATTAAAGGCTTTTGGTACACAATTAAATACTCTGAGTATTCAAAGAGCGAAATTGACAGAAAATGCAAATATTTTAAATATAAAAAATACTACTTCTCAAATAATTACTAATACTATAGTTAGTTATAGAAGTTTATTGTTAGCTCAGGAAAGATTAAAAATTGAACAATTATCTTTTGCTAATGCTAAAAAAGATTTAGATAGATTACAAGCATTATTTGAATTTGGGAGAATTCGTAAAAATGATCTGGTTGAGCGTCAAGCTGATATTGCTCAACAAGAAGTAAATTTACTGAATATACAATCAATTTTAGAACAAGCAATTTCTGAATTAACTAAAACTATAGATTTACCGATAACAAAAAAACTAATTGCTATTGAGACTCCTGAACCTCCAAAAAGTTTAAATCTACCAGCTTTTACAGAAATGCTAGAATTAGCTAAAGCTAATAACACTGGTTATCTTGCTGCTATTAATGCTGTAGAAAATGCTAAATTTGGGATAACAGAAGCTAAAAATCAACAACAATTGGATTTAAAATTAAATGTGAGTTATGGTTTTAATAGTGCTTCTAATATTCAAGATACAAATAATTTAAGTTCGTCTTTAATATTAAATCGTGAATTTGGTAATCTCAGTCAAGATAATGCTGTAGTTAAAAGTGAAATTAGTTTACAAAATGCTAATTATACTCTAGCAAAAACTCAGGATAATTTAAATGAAGAGTTAAGAAATAAAATTCGTAATGTTAAAGATACTTTTAAACAAATTGAATTAGCACAGCAAGCACGAAAGTTAGCAGCATCAAAAGTGATAAATGCTAAGGAAAGAATGAGATTAAGTAGTAATATTTCGATGACGGATATTATTAATTTTGAAAAAAGTTTAGTTGATGCTCAAAATCAAGAACTTAATGCTATCATTAATCATCTTAATAGTATCACTCAATTAGAACAGTTTTTGGGAATTACTCTGAGTAAATGGGTTAAATAATGCGATTGTAATTTCAGAGGGAACAGGGAACGGGCAACTTTTTAACAGGAAAAACTCATGTTTAGAAACATGAGATTGAAATAATGACACTGTTTTTTTGGTGCTTACCCATCTTTTAAAAACATCTTTTTTTTTGACAGAAGCTCTAAACTGGTGCAAATGAGTGTTTCTTATCTGTTCCCTGTTCCCTTTTTTTGTAACTTTTCCTGGTCTAATGAGGTACAAAATTATCTATTCATTAATGTTGCTATGAATCTTAAACCAAATTCTTCTTCAAAAACTCCTTTTTTGTAATCTAAACTCCACATTTCTAAGGCACATTCATCATCAATTAATGATGGAAATATCAACATCTTAAATTCTTTGAAGTTGGGAATATATTCACATTGAACATGAGAAATAGCCCCTATTTGTCTTCTGTCTAAAGCAACAGCTAACCTTAAAATAGCACTGAGTTGATTAACCATTGTCCGATGTTCTTTGTGCAATAGATTCTGATAGCTTTCATGTTTTTTCTTGGGTGGAGATCTGCGGTGATAACGGGCTATATTGGCAATAATTTCGATTTCGGTTTCGTTATAACCGAGTAATTCACCATTTCTAATTAAGTAGTATGAATGTTTGTGGTGTGCAGAATGGCTGATATAGTGACCACTATTGTGTAAAATGGCAGCAGCCCATAGTAATTGACGTTGATCTGCATTCCAATAATGTAATTGTCCTTTGGTTTGGTCAAATATATTAAGTGCAAAAGCGGTAATGCGCTCGCTATGTTCTAAGTTAGTTTGATATTTTTTGGCAGTTTTTAATACACTGCGTTCCCGAATGGAACTTTGAAACCGCAGTCTGTTGTCAATGAAGCCATGAGTTAGCATCCAGTCTACAATTACGCCTTCCCTAAGAGACCGCTCACAGACTGTTACGGATTGTACTCCTAACAAGGTCATTGCTTCCTGTAAAATTACTGCCCCTGGAAGTATTACTTCTGACCTTTTCTCTGGCATTCCGGGAACGGTAGCCCGTTCTACATTGGTCATTTTGCGTAAGCGATTTACCCAGGTTCGCAAGTCTTGGAGACTGAATTGATACCCATTGAGGGTGGAAGGAACAAGACCTAATTTTTCCCGCGCATGGATGGTAGCGATGGTTTCTATTGTCCCAGATGTGCCGATTAACTGGGGAGAATCGCCAATTTTGAGTTTTCCTTGCACTTCTTTCACAGAACGTTCTAGCATTCCTCTAGCGTAAGCTTGGAGGTATTTAAATTCGGTTTCGCTGATGGGATCTGAGGCGATTAATTCCCCAGTTAAGCGCACTGCACCAACTTTTGTACTGGTGAGGCTGCGAGGTTCTTCACTGTCTCCTAAAATCAATTCTGTTGAACCACCACCAATGTCAATTATGATATGCGGTTTGTTGTTAAATTCCATCCCCGATAATACACCTAAGTAGATGCGACGGGCTTCTTCGGGTCCGGAAATCAAGTCAACGCTTAAACCGACTTCGGTTTCGACTTGGTGGAGAAAATCTTGACCGTTGGGAGATTCCCGGACTGCACTTGTCGCCACAGCAACAATACTATTTGTCCCTAAGCTGTCAGCAAGAGTTTTAAATCTTCCTAAACAGGCGATCGCTTTCATCATCACTTCCGGTTTTAATTCGCCAGTAATTAAATTGCGATCGCCTAATCTCACCGTTTCCTTTTCTCTGGCAATAATGGTAAAAGATGGTAAAGTTGCTTCAATTTTCACCACTATGATATGCAAAGAATTTGTACCAATATCAATGGCTGCAATCATCTGATTTTCTTGAACTGATTCACTAGGTTTATTTTCCCAGTTAGCGGAGACTAAATTTACCATCTTGTTATTCTCTGAATAGATGAATAGGGACTGGAGGACAAATAGCAAATAACGATATTCTATAAATGTAAAGATATGTTAAATAAGCAAATATGTTGGAGACACCAAAAACCAACCCAGAACCATTATGGCTTGTAATTATCCGGCTGTTAAGGTGGAATAAACCAGAAGGGAGGTTAATTCTGATGATACCCGCATTGTGGGCGGTATTTTTAGCCGCTGCGGGTAAACCACCTATCCCCCTAGTGGGAGTGATTATTCTCGGTAGTATCGCCACCAGTGCGGCTGGATGCGTAGTTAATGATTTATGGGATAGAGATATTGATCCCCAAGTTGAGAGAACACGCGATCGCCCGCTTGCATCTCGCGCCCTTTCCGTTCAAGTTGGGATTGTGGTGGGAATAGTCTCCCTCGTCTGTGCCGCAGTTGTCGCTTTCTATCTTAACCCTTTAAGCTTCTGGTTGTCTGTGGCCGCAGTTCCAGTAATTGTCCTTTATCCCGGTGCGAAACGGGTCTTTCCTGTTCCCCAATTGGTGCTTTCGATTGCTTGGGGTTTTGCGGTTTTAATTAGTTGGAGTGCTGTTACAGCTAATATTACAGCACCGACTTGGTTGCTTTGGGGCGCGACGGTACTATGGACATTAGGATTTGATACCATTTATGCCATGAGCGATCGCCAAGATGATCAACGCATTGGCATTAATTCTAGCGCTTTATTCTTTGGTAAATATGCCCCTACAGCGATCGCTGTTTTCTTGATTGGTACGGTTATTCTCTTAGCTGGAGTCGGTTTATTAGTTAATTTAAACACAGCATTTTGGATCAGTTTAATTTTGGCTAGTATGGGCTGGATCTGGCAAATTATCCGCTTACAACAGCCTGAAATTCCTCATCCTGCTTATGGAGAAATGTTTCGCCAAAATGTCTGGATTGGTTTTTTAATGTTAGCGGGAATGATTCTTGGTTCTTTGTGAATTTGTCATCAATTTAACCAAATCAAAATTTTTATGTCAATCTAACTCAAGCTAGATTCAAAACTATCAGGACTACTGTTTTAAAGGTTGGGATATTAATCTACAAGCTAGATGCAACCAACCGAATGAAGCGATCTATTTTAGTTAAACTCGCTCCAATAATTTTACTGTCCCTGGGTAGTTTTGGTCTAGTTATTGGCAGTTTCTGGATGAGTAAAGTTGCTAGTAAAACCAAACAATTACAGTTAATTACTGATACATCACAATATCAAGAAATCCGTAACCACCAATGGGCTGATATTCAACAAATTCAACATTTTCCCGGACAAATTCCTAGTGATTCTCAAGTTTTACAAATGGCTTATGCTTCAGGATTAACTCCAGGAAGTAATTCTTTACAACTTCGGATCAAAGAACCACAAGCAAAGATTAAAAACCTCCTGACACAGTACAAAAAAATCTCTCAGCATCAATACCAAGGTGGGAATACAAATACTCATAGTAACCAACCCAACGGCGTACCGACAACATTCTTTTATACTAGCGATTCAGAAACAGAAACCTTTCCTAGCAGTTATGAAATATTGGTATTAAAAGCCGAAGATAAAAGCCAACCTGGTGCAAAATGGAATCATGGTAATAGTCATGGAGTTGCAATTGATGTTGCATCTTCAGAAATTATCTATTGGGCGGAAAAATGGTAAAAGCAGGAGTAAATTCAATCCCTGAAGAATAGAAGTTATATTTGATTTGTGGAGATTGCAAAAGTCAGATCCCCGGCTTCTTAAATAAGTCGGGGATCTTGTGTTATGTAGTCTTTGCGTAAGTATTGGTAGCGATCGCTCTCCCAGCGGATTTACCTGACACGTGAATCAAATTCTGGATATAGAATTTTTACCATAACAATCACACAATCTGCAAAACCACCAACGTCATATCATCGGTATTTTGCCTATCAGCACCGATAAATTGCTGAACTTGATCAAATAGATATTCCACAATTTCCTGGGGACTATTGCAATACTTACAAGCCGTTCTGAAGGATATAACAAAATTATCTTCATCAAAGCGATCGCCACCAGCCGCCGCTGCATCAGTCAAACCATCAGTATAATAAATAACTGTGTCCCCAGATTCTAACTGAACCTGAGCATCTTCATATTCGCTATTGGCATCTAAACCAATTAACATCCCCAACGTATCCAAACGGCTCACAGTTTTTGTCGCTGAGTGCCACCATAAAGGCGGATTATGGGCGGCATTACTATAAGATAAAATTCGCGTTTGCGGGTCATATTCTGAATAAAACATCGTCACAAAGCGGTGGGAATTTTCCAAATCCGCATACATAACCCGATTCAAATTTTGCAAAATTCCCGCTGGGGAATTACCATGCAATACTTCACCTCGTAGCATTCCCCGCAACATCGTCATAATCAAACCTGCGGGAACACCTTTACCCATCACATCCCCAATTACCAAACCCCAACTGGCATTTTCTGGAGATGCTTGTGATTTGGACTTTAACTGGTTTTGATTAGTGGGAATAAAATCATAGTAGTCACCACCAACATGATTAGCCGGTTTACAACGGGCTGCTAGAGACAAACCAGGAATATTTGGACATTGACGCGGTAAAAGTCGGCGTTGAATTTCTGCACCAATTTCTAATTCTTGATCTAAACGTGCTTTTTTTCTTAATTCTACAGATAATTCATCATTGTCAATCGCAACTGCGGTTTGGTCTGCCACTAACCGCACTAATTTTTGTCTAGTTTCTGTCCAACTATATTCTGGATCACGACTCAAAACATACAGCCAACCCCGTTCTGTATGCTTAACTAAAATAGCTGTCCCAAAGATTTGGACATCTGGACCTAAAACGGCGTGCATTTGGTCATCTAGAATGCCTGTGGAAATGGCAGCAGGAGCAGAATTAACTAAAAGAGTAATTTGACTACTGGCAGTTTCTAGGGCTTTTCTAATATTTTTTCGTTGCTGAGTATCTTGCCAATGTAGTTGTTCTAATCTAATTTGTCCATTGGGTTTATAAAGAAAAAGTGCGCTACCTTCCGCATCTGTCACTCTGGTAGCCATGAGGGGAATCAGTTCCAAAAACTGATTTAAATTATTAAAGCTTCTGAGGGCAAATCCTAAGGAACTCAGCAAGTCTTGAATTTTATTTTGTTCTCGATGCAGCCTGGACACAAGTTCTTTGAGTGCCACCACAGGAGTGACATCTGTGGTGGTGCTGCTATTACTATCAGTAGGATGGGGGGGAAATTGTGACACAGGTTAATATTGCAGTTGAGAATAGCAAATGTGTGATTCTTTATAAATACTCTTTCTTGATAAATTGTGAGATCATATTCAACGAAATTCGTGATTTTAGCAAGAGTAGAAGAAATGTTGAAGGTAATTTTTTAAGTCTTGGTTAATGCTGAGGACATTTTTGATGGTTAATTTTCCATGATGATAAATTCTCTAATTTGTCAAAAATAAATCTTTGGGAATCGGTCATTTTTATGATTAATTAACAGCCCCTAATTCTTTCACAACTGAATCAACCCTTCATATATCTTGAGAAATAAAAGTTTGCGATTAGCAAAATTACCTCTATTCCTGAAAGAATATATATTAAGAATCATCAAACTAAAAAACCAGATAGATTTTCAGTGAGTTAATTCATGGTTTTTGTGTTGCTGGAATTTTGGTTAAAACATAGTTGTCATCATGCTTTTAATCAAAACGGTTCTACCGTTCCCCTTATGATCAAACATCCTTTTAATATATCCAAAACCATTGGTGTACATGGTTTGAAAATATTAAAACCTCAAATCCAATCGGTGTAGGGGTTTCAGGGATATTTTACCGAAAATATCATAAAGGGAGCGGTAGAGCCATCAAAACTTGTTCAATTATGGACTACAAACATTTAACCTATATACCATAAATTCTCGAAATGTTTCCTTAGATAGATTTCTTTTATGGAAAAATTTCGCT
Source organism: Anabaena sp. AL09 (assembly GCF_001672255.1). Taxonomy (NCBI): domain Bacteria; kingdom Bacillati; phylum Cyanobacteriota; class Cyanophyceae; order Nostocales; family Nostocaceae; genus Anabaena; species Anabaena sp. AL09. The sequence goes on along the minus strand of NZ_LJOQ01000053.1, from coordinate 8,105 downwards.
TATTTTTGCTTAATGCTCTAAATTCAGTATATTTTTATACTAACATTTGAATTAAAGCGTGGGATTAAATATAAGTGTGACATTGCGGGGGATTTAGCTGATCAAAGGACATTAATATTCTGCATTTATCTGCGTTTATCTGCGTTTATCTGCGTTTATCTGCGTTCAATTATTCTTTAAGGCTTATTTTGTGCAGATTCATCTTAATATAAACTATTAACCAATAGATTCAATCTCACCCATATCATTGAGCAATACAGAAGATCCTACTGATAAAGATGAGATAATTTCACTAATTTTTTCCATTAAAGGTAGTAAATGATCAGGACGAGTGCTGCGAGAATCTAAAACAATAATTCTCAAAATTATATTAGTTAAATTTTGTTGATAGGGAAGATTTTTATCGGCTGTAATAAAGGCATCAAAAGGATATTTTTCAGCTAAATCAATAATTTCTCGATCTTTCAACCCACGCCATCCCATATCATTAACATTGTAAACTATGTCGCCTTTCCTTAAAAAAGGTTGTTTGAGTTTTTTACTCAAAAGATTTTCATCTAGTAATATAATCATTAAGCACAGCGTTCTTGAGCGATGATCAATTTAGCTGTATTTTCCAAGACTTTCATAGTTTGAGTCTCCAGATAGGGAAAATCACTAATAAACTCAGCTAATCCATTCTCCCCTTCGAGATAGTCAAAAAATGTTTGTAAAGGAACACGAGTTCCCACAAAAACAGGAACTCCACCCATAATTTCGGAATCGCGGTGAATAATTCCTTGAATTTCTAATAAGTTATTTAGCGTCATTTCTCATTCTCTAAAGATAATTTCACTTTTGATTATAGCTTGAGATATAAAGGCGGGTTTTATAGATTCCGCGCAGAATTTGGAATTTGTTTGTCTAGCCCCAGACTTCTAGTAGTTCGTCAAATTTATTTTGACGGATAATGATAGGAAAAAACTTCTGTTTTTCCCTCCCCTACTCCCCCCACTCCCCTACTTGCCTTTACCCGTCATTTTTGGATTGACAGACTACTAGTCTGAGGACAATTATTTTTCGGCGACGATATTAATCGCTTAACAATGCTTCTACAAATTCATGACTAGAGAATGGACGCAAATCTTCAATTCCTTCACCAGCCCCAATAAAACGAATGGGTAAGCCTAATTGCTGAACAACAGCGAGGGCGACACCTCCTTTGGCTGTTCCGTCTAATTTGGTTAAAACAACGCCGCTGAGTTGGGCTGCTTGGGAAAATACTTCAGCTTGTCGCAATCCATTTTGTCCTAAAGTAGAATCAAGAACTAACAGCGATTCTACACGGGCATTGGGGGCTTTTTTATCAATGATTTTGCGGATTTTGCTGAGTTCGTCCATGAGATTTTTCTTATTTTGCAGTCTCCCAGCGGTATCTATTAATAGTAGTTCGGTTTCTCTAGATTGAGCAGCAGCGATCGCATCAAACACCACGGCTGCCGGATCTGTGTTTTTCCCAGGATTGGCGATAACTTCAACACCGCTTCTCTCACCCCAAACTTTGACCTGTTCCACAGCCGCAGCCCGAAAGGTATCCGCCGCACCAATTAAGCACTTGTAACCGGATTTCTGTGCTAGGTGAGAAATTTTACCGATGGTGGTAGTTTTTCCCGCCCCGTTAACTCCGGTAATTAACCAAATGGTCAGGGTGTCTTTTGCCGGTGCAAAACTAGGTTTGTCTTGATTTTGCAAGGGTGCATCTAGGATATCTCGGAGAATTTCTTTGAGATAAGCGATCGCTTGTTCTGGGGGAGTAACTTCTGCGAGTAATTTCTTTTGTAACGCACTAATAATATAATCAGTTGCCTCTACCCCCACATCTGCCTGTAGAAGTAATGATTCAATTTCATTGACAGCCTCTTGATTAAGAGGACCCTGACCAACAATTGATTTTAGTTGGTTAAGAATATTCCGCCGAGTTTTATCTAAACCTTGACGGAGTTTTTTCAACCAAGTAATTTCTTCCAGGGAAATATCTTCAGCTTTTCTCCCTTGGGCGGCTAAAACCTTTGCTGACCACTTAAACCCATCATCAAATACCAGTTCTGGAATCTCTATTTCTGGTGCTGTGGTAGTTATCTGTATTTCGGGAATTTCGGTTTCTATCGCGCTAGCAATTAATTTCTCTTGTTTAGCTTGTCTTTCGGCCGCAGCCCGTTCTAAAAAAGATAAATTAGCTAATTCTGGTTCTGGTTGTAGTTCATTAACAACATCTTCAGTAATTTCTGCGATGGTTGCATCTATTTCTATCGGTGCAGTTATTTCCCCTACTTGAGTTTCTACTATTTCTTGACTGATAGTATCTTCTTCAACCGCTACAGATAATTCTGTCTCTAGTTGTTGTTTTTCTTGAATATTTTTATAAGCAGCTTTAGCAAAAGCCAACAAATCCGCCGTGTCTGGTGCGGTTGTTTCTGGTTCAGTTGCTTCTACTGCGGGTGTTTCTTCCTGAGATTGGTTTTCAGGAGTATCAGCAGATTCATTATTTGGACGACGAAACCAATTAAAAGCCATTGTAGTTTATTTTAGATAAAAATTTAATTAGGATAGGAGTCAGGAGTCAGGAGTCAGGAGTTAAGAAAGAAAGAAAGAAAGAAAGAATAAAAGTCTTACCAATGACCAATGACCAATGACCAATGACCAATTTAAACAGTTTGTTTTTGTTCACTAACTCGACGGAGAACACCATTAATAAAACGGTGGCCATCTTCTCCACTGTAGCGTTTAGCTAATTCTACAGCTTCATTAATAGCAATGCTGTCGGGAACTTGCATGAATTTTATTTCTGCGGTGGCTATTTGGAGGATATCTCTATCAATTTGAGCTAGACGGGTAACTTGCCAATCTACTAAAGCATTAGAAATAGATTCTTCGATAGCTTGATGGTTCTCGCTGACAGTAATAATAATCGCTTTAGCGTAATTACGAACTTCTTTATTTTGATTGGCCGACTGAATTAATTCTGGAAAATCAACAGATGTACCTAATTGATTGATAGCTATTTGGGTATAGGAAATTGCCTCTTTCAGCATGGTTCTAGCTGTATTCAAATCCGCAGCTCTCGTTTCGCTGGTCAATAGGCGATCATTACTCCGTTGCAGTTCTCCTGCGGCATTGTTCAATGTGTCCTGTACCTCTACTGTGAGAGTCCGGACTGCTCCTAAAACTAGCTTAGAAACTAATTGCTCGTCTGATAGGCTTTCTAGTTTTTTAGGGTTGATTGGTAATTGGCTCAAGGCTAATAGTGCCAATTCGCGGGCTATTTGTTGGGGTTTACGATGCTGCATACAGTTGGGATGATGAAAAATATGTGAGTTCTAGCGCAGATGAACAATTAGCTTATCTATTTTTTGCTCACTTTGCTAGGTTGGTATCGAGTTTAGTTTCTATTTCTGGAATTTCCTGCTGTTTTATTTCCAAAGATGATATTGCTGACAGTGCAGGGAGGTGAGAAGGCTGGATATTGGGGGACACTATACCACCAGATACAACGATTTTAAAAGCATCTTCAACAGATATAGAGAGATTAAGTACATCCTCTTCTGGTACTATCGCATACCATCCTGTGGTCGGATTGGGTGTAGTGGGAATAAACAGGCTAATTACAGGACGAGATATTTGACTTTGGATTTCATTGCTCATTGCTCCAGTAACAAAGGCGATCGCCCAAATGCCCGGACGAGGGTATTCTACTAAGACTACCCGGCGGAATTTGCCATTAGAATCTTTTAACAGAGTTTCTAATAGTTGCTTGAGGGTTTTATATACCTGTCCAGCTAAAGGAATGGCTTGCAATAGCCGCTCACCGAAATCCAATAACCATCGTCCAGCAATGTTTCTAGCCATTAAGCCAATAGCCAAAATACTTAATAATGGCACGGCTAATCCTACTAGTAAATTAAGTATATTTACTAAAATCGGATTTAAGCCATCAAAGGGATTGAGTTGTTTAGGAACTTGGGTGAGAAAGTTAATTACCCATGTGGCTATGGTAATTGTTAACCAGATGGTGGTTGCGAGGGGAATTACCACCAGCAAACCAGCAATCAGGTCATTTTTGAAGTCTTGTTTCCACCGTTCCATTCCCAAACCCCGATTCTCCTTATTTAGCTTCGTCAAACTGTTTTGACACTCTGCGGTCTGAAGACACGCAGATTCTTTAAGACTTGCTTAAAAGGGACAATCAAGTATCCCCCTAGACACTCAAAACAATTACCAGTACGATAGGTATTGCAATTGTGCTTACTTTTGGATTGATTTAGTGCTTTCCGAGTCCATCAATTTTTAGTGTTAAACGCTCCATGCTTTACCATTGCTTGTTTACCCAGGCTACGGCTATGCCGAGACGAGATAAATCAGGGGTTTCTCCTTAATAAAACACTTCTTTGCGTTGATGGTTATTCCTACTTGCTAATTAATTCTATCATGTCACTGCGAATAAATAGAGCCTCTGGCACTTCCTCCACTGTCTGAAGCCAAGTGGCTTCCGTGCCATTCGTTATTTTTTGTGATTATTTTCCATTTCAGCAAATTAGTCACATTGCGAATATCAGAAACTGATGACAACAGGTGTCAGTGTCTTACAATAGGCTACTTCTTACTGTTAAAAAACGCCTTTTGTATCTGTCTTTAATGGCAAAAAGTCAAACTATCGCTACAAAAGTTCACAATTTTCCTTGTTCAATGTAAATATAGCCATTAATCCACCGTAATGGCGGCTGAAAAATCTTTTAGAGTGTTACTTATCTTTGTAATACTTGTAAATTATTGTTGCAAGTCTGAGAGATATTATCTATCCTACCGCGCTATATCGCCAAATGCTCACAATTTAGGAATGACTATTTGGAGTTAATGGGAATTAATTTTCGATCACTTCTCTCACCAAACTTGCCAATTTATCTACACTATCAGGAACAGCGATCGATGCAGCTTTCTCTGCCATTCTCCCTAATTCTGTCGGAGATTGCAACAAATTCAAAACCTGAGTCGTAAATATTTCTGGAGTCAAATCCGACTGTTTAAAGGATAAAGCCGCACCAGCTTTAGTAAACACCTCTGCATTATAAGACTGATGATCTTCCGCTGCAAAGGGATAGGGAATCAAAATTGCTGGAGTACCACAAACTGCCAATTCTGTCAAGCTACCCGCACCGGAACGACTAATAGCTAAATTAGCTCTTCGCAACAAAGCCGCCATATTATTATAAAAAGCCAAGGCTATATATTGAGGATGTTGAAGACTGTTAATGTCGGGATCATTATCACCCGTTAAATGCACAATATAAGCACCGGCTTGAAACAGAGCGTCCGCGGACTGTCGCACCAACTTATTTACGGCTACAGCCCCCTGACTACCACCAAACACCACAATTAGAGGAACACCATTAGGAATAGGTAAATCTAAAGTGTTATTAACAGGCTCATCTAAGAATTGAGAACGAACAGGAGTACCCACACAGACAGTTTTTGTCCGAGGTAAATATTGAGTAGTTACATCAAATCCTATCGCTACCACATTACACCAAGGACCAAAAAAGCGGGTAACTTTTCCCGGTAAAGCATTGGATTCATGAAAAACCACAGGTAAACCCAAAGAACGCGCTGCAATTACCGCAGGTCCAGCAATATAACCCCCTGTGGTGAAAACTCCTTGGAACTTTCCTTGTTTAAGAATACGTCTGACTTTGAGAATCGAGCTGATCAATTTCCACAAGGTGCGGATAGAACCAAGACTCAAACCTTGCTGAAAACCTTCAACAGCGACCGTATTTAAAGGATATGTCTGGGGAACTAACTGAGTTTCTAGCCGATTTGACACACCCAGCCATTCAATATTGTATTCTGGCAGTTTTTCAGCCAATGCGATCGCCGGAAACAAGTGTCCACCTGTCCCACTAGCTGCTATAAGTAATCTAATTGATGGATTTACCATTCCCGACTATACCATTTATCGCCTAATTTCATTAAGATAAAACAAATTCCTGATCTTGTCTCATCAAATCAGTAAAATCTTCCTTATGACTAAAATTATCCCTTTATTAATGAAACGTAATAAAACATTAACTGTGAGTATTTCCCTAATTTCCAGTTTACTGGCAATTGGTTTATCCAGCACTTGGCAATTGGCTCAAGCTGGTCAAACCGGAAATGCACCCGCTACACTCACGAATCTATTAACACAAATTGATAATGCTGCTAATCAAGGTAATGTCAATGGTGTAATGAAATTTTATAGCCCTACATTTACTCATGGTGACGGCTTAAACCGCAAAGCAATGGAACAAGCCTTAACAGGACTTTGGAAACGATATCCTAAATTGCGTTACACGACCAAGCTAGAATCCTGGAAATCGGAAGGCAATACAATTATTGCGGATACTGTCACCACTATTAGCGGTTTATCTGCATCTGGTAATAATAATTTAACTCTCAATTCTACTATTAAATCGCGTCAAAAAGTCACAGGCTCAAAAATCGTTCATCAAGATATTTTATCAGAACGGACTCAATTAACCGCTGGAAGTAAACCACCCCAAGTAGAAATTAAATTACCACAACAGGTAAAAGTTGGTGAAAAATATAGTTTTGATGCCATTGTCAAAGAACCATTAGGTGAGGATTTTCTGCTGGGAACAGCCATAGAAGAACCCATTCAAGGTAATAAACTTCTCAACCCCACAATTGCAAATTTAGAATTTCTCAATTCTGGTGGACTGTTCAAAATAGGACGCGCACCCTCTACTCCCGGACCTCAATGGATTTCCGCAGTAATTCGCAGAGGTGAAGATATGACTATTATTACTCAACGGTTACAAGTAGTTAAGAAGTAGTTATTGGTGATTGGTGATTGGTCAGTGGCAAAGAAAAACAACTGACAACTGTACGGGCGAAGCATTTGGAGAACTATTTTTGGCAATGACCGATAATTTATTTTCCAAATGCTTCGCCCCTACTAACAACTGTACGGGCGAAGCATTTGGAGAAGTATTTTTGGCAATGACCGATAATTTATCTTCCAAATGCTTCGCCCCTACTGACAACTGACAACTGTACGGGCGAAGCATTTGGAGAAGTATTTTTGGCAATGATCGATAATTTATCTTCCAAATGCTTCGCCCCTACTGACAACTGACAACTGACAACTGACAAATTCATGCAAAATCAAATTGTTTTTATTACTGGTGCAAGTAGCGGTATTGGTGCTGCTTGTGCCAAGATTTTTGCTCATGCTGGTGCAAAACTGATTTTAGCTGCACGACGGTGGGAACGGTTACAACAATTAGCTGATTCTTTAGATATCGCAGCGGACAAAATCCATTTATTGCAACTTGATGTGTGCGATCGCTTGGCGGTAGAATCGGCTATTGCTAACTTACCCTCATCTTGGAAAAATATTGATATTCTCATTAACAATGCTGGTTTAAGTCGCGGTTTAAGTAAATTACATGAAGGCGATTTTCAAGACTGGGAAGAAATGATAGATACTAATATCAAGGGTTTGCTTTACCTTACCCGTTATGTTGTACCAGGAATGGTAGAACGGAATCATGGTCATGTTATCAATATCGGTTCTATTGCGGGGCATCAAACCTATCCTGGTGGTAATGTCTATTGTGGGACGAAAGCAGCCGTTAAAGCCATTTCTGAAGGCTTAAAACAAGACCTTTTAGGAACTCCTGTGCGAGTGACATCTGTTGACCCTGGAATGGTAGAAACAGAATTTAGTGAAGTCCGGTTTCATGGTGATACAGAACGGGCTAAAAAGGTGTATGCAGGCGTTAAACCCCTAACTCCTGATGATGTCGCTGATGTGATATTTTTCTGTGCCACTAGAGCCAGTCATGTTAATATTAACGAAGTCATACTTATGCCTGTTGACCAAGCCAGCGCAACTTTAGTGAATCGTCAAGTGTAACTCTTTCTCTCGTTCCCAGACTCCGGCTGGGAATGCCCCCCAGAGGCTCTGCCTCACCTTAGAGGATGTTTTAAAAGTTTTTAATGTGTAAACAGACCCCTCTCCAAACCTCTCCCCTACCAGGGGAGAGGCTTTAAAACCCCCATTCCCT
>NZ_LJOQ01000052.1:0-38436 GCF_001672255.1 Anabaena sp. AL09 | reverse complement strand
AACCTACGAATACGAAGCGATCGCGCTTTAGCCAGTCGTCTAATACGTCAAACCACCCTCTACTGGGGGCGCGTCCAACTGCGATGGTCATGAGAGCAAATCTCCAAAATGTTTTATAATTACGGATTTTATGCGTTTATAGATGGCGAATATGAGCCGCCTACACAAAATTAACCAGATTGTCAATCTAGTTTACAATTTTTTACGCTCTCTATCATAATAGGTGAAAATCTCTAATTTTGCTAGTGCGCTAGAAAGAAAATTTTATTTGAGAATTGGAAGGTAGGAAAGTAGGGAAAAATTTCTTAGCAACTGACAACTGACTAATGACGCTAGAATGGGTTTTAAAGTGAAAATTCATTAATTCTAAATGTTTACCATTGACTTAAGCATCAGAAATACTGCTTTCCCTATATCAGTACAACGCAAGTCTACTGAAGATGCCGAAGCTGTTTATCAGCTAATTTTGGCGGCCATGCGCTCTGGCAATCCTGATCTTGTGGAACTCAATTGCGAAGGCAAAACAGAGAAAAAAATTGCTGTTCGTGCTAGTGAAATTTCGGGAGTCCAGATTATCCAAAAAGATAGTGCAGCTACTAGCAGTGGTAAACCACCTGGCTTTGCTGCTTTTACTGCTGAATAACTCAAGGTATAAACATGACAGCAGTAGGCATCGAAGTTAATGATTTAAACTTCTTTTGGCCTAATGGGGAGCAAGTGATCAAATCTTGCTCTCTTCAAGTACCTAAAGGTGAGTTTTGGATGCTTTTGGGGACAAACGGCAGTGGTAAATCTACGCTTCTGAGATTAATAGCAGGTTTGTTAGCTCCTCAATCTGGGGAAGTTATGGTTTCACCTCCTGTTGGTTTTGTGTTCCAAAATCCTGATCATCAATTGGTCATGCCAACGGTTGGTGCAGATGTGGCTTTTGGTTTGGTGGCGGAAAAGTTACAACCTGCTATGGTGAAGGCTAGGGTTGAGGAAGCTTTAGGGGCAGTAAATTTATTGTCTCTACAGCGACGACCTATTTACGCCCTTTCTGGGGGACAAAAACAACGGGTGGCTATTGCTGGAGCGATCGCTCGTCACTGTGATGTTTTATTATTAGATGAACCCACTGCTTTACTAGATCCAGATAGTCAACTCGATTTAGTCGCTAGTGTGCGTAATTTAGTTAAAAGTCGCGGGATTACGGCTTTGTGGGTAACTCATCGGTTAGAAGAGTTAAATTACTGTGATGGTGCTTTTTTATTGGAAAAAGGTTGTTTAGTTGATTCTGGTGAAGCAGAACGGCTCAAACAGCGATTAATTCAAGTACACCATTAGGTTTAGTAGGAGTCACCGAGTCAGGAGTCACCGAGTCAGGAGTCAGAAAAAAGAAGAAGAAAGAAGAAAGAAGAAAAAAGAAGAAGTAAAAGCCCTCATTTTGAGAAATTTTTGACCAGATGCCAGAATACAGGATGCTGTATAGGTATCTGGTTTTTTAATATAGCGAAATATAAAATTTTGCAGATTGGGAAAAAATATTTTTTTAGAGAAAACAACTTCAGGAAGCCTGATTTTTAGGGGTATTTCCGGAATTATGGCTTCTATCTTAGGGTCTATTTTTGATTGAAAGAAGCATTTTTTATTCTTTGTAACATGGGGTTACAAGCAATGCTTCATTTAATATAAGTCTTATGAATGATTTTTGTTAACTCTAGATAATTGTGATTAAAAACCATGTCTCGTTCCATAGTCCCGGCCGTTCTCTTAGTAGACGGTTACAATATTATAGGCGCTTGGCCTTGCTTGATAAAAACCCGTGATTATGCCGGACTTGAGGCTGCACGGGGTGAGTTGGTGGAAGCAATGACTAATTATAGTGCTTTCCAAGGTTATGACACTCAGGTAGTGTTTGATGCTCAATATCAAAACACTCCTAGCAACAGAGAAACTATTACAGATTTTTTAACAGTACATTATACGGATTTTGGCCAGACCGCAGACACATATATCGAAAAAACCTGTGCGTCTCTCCGTCACCAAATAGCCCAATCTTTACTTTCTCGCATGATTGTCGCTACATCAGATCGGGCGCAGCAGTTAACAGTTCAAGGGTATGGTGCGGAATGGTTGTCAGCGCATCAGCTATGCGGTGAAGTGGAAACTACTGTTTGTCGGATGCGCCATAGGTATCAGTCACAGAAACAACCTAAAAGTAGATTTCTGATGAATGGAATTGATGCTAAAGCCAGACAAAGACTAACGGAATTACGCATGGGATTATAGATTTTATAATTGATAAATCTCTGAATGTCGCTGCTGGAAAGGGTTTGGGGTATTAAAAGTGAGAGGTTTCAGCAGCAACCAAAAAAAATTTAAAAAATTTTGCCAAAACCACTTGCATTAATTTGGATTTCGGTTTATTATAGCTAAAGTTAAGAGCGTTCCTCAGTAGCTCAGTGGTAGAGCGATCGACTGTTAATCGATTGGTCGCTGGTTCGAATCCGGCCTGGGGAGTTTAAATAAATAAAGCATGAGGCAGAAAATAATCAGCTTCATGCTTTGTTTTTTGTCTGCAAACAAATATGACAGCTTGTCTTTTGACATTGTTGCTATTAATACGAGAAAATCATAATCAGTAATTGTTGTTACCGGGTGTGAGTTCAGAAATATGAATAAGAGTTGTTTTTTTCTGCCAGTTTCTTTACTAAGTTTACTGGTAGTTGTTCCTGTCGTGGCTGCTGATAATCAAAATAATAAAAATGCAGTAAATTCAGATATTCCTAGTTTAAATGAAATCGAATTACCCACCACAAATGCTGAATTATTAACTCAACAACCAGCAGTAAATGAAGTTAAACAAGAACCTACACCAGAACCAGATTTAAATCCTACAAATGATCCGGATATATCTATAGAAACCATTGGCGAAAAAGATATTCTTCCCGAATCTACTCCTACTTATGTAATTGAAAAAGCAGAAATTCAAAAACAGGGTGCAACTAGCGTTGCTGATGTTTTAAAAAAAATGCCCGGTTTTGCTATCAATGATGTTGGACATGGTGCAGATATTCACACAGGTACATACTATCGAGGAGCTTCAATTAATCAGTCTGTATTTCTGATTAATGGCAGACAAATCAATACGAATATCAATACATATCATGGAGGAACTGATTTAAATAGTATTCCTGTAGAGGCTATTGAAAGAGTTGAATTATATAGCGGTACGGCTTCTTCTTTATATGGTTCTTCAGCCTTTGGCGGAGTTGTCAATATCATTACTAAAGAAGGTTATGGTAAACCTAAATTAACTGGTAGTGCAGAATTTGGCTCATTAAATTTAAATAATCAACAGGTAACTTATGGGGGTTCAACGAATAAAGTTAAATACAATTTTAGCTTTGAAAGATTTTTCATAGATAACCGTTATCTTGTTCCTGTTGGTGCAGCAAATCGTGATACCCAGGGATATTTATTTAATGCTGATACAGCTACAAGCACTTATTTTGGTAGTGTCGGAATAGATTTAGATCCTAAAAACTCTTTGAATTTAGATGTAACTACACTTAGTAGTCGTCGGGGGTTAATTTATTTCGGTTTCCCTTTACAAAAAGACCGATTAGATCATGATGGTTTAAATCTTGGCTTATCTTGGAAAACTCGACTTGGTAAGGAAGAAAATTCTAATTTAACAACTACATTGGGTTATAACCGAGACTATTTTAGCACTTATGGACCAACTGGGGCAACATTTTACAGAACCGGAATTTTAGATACTCAACAATTCAAAACTCGGATAGATCATGAATGGAAAATTACTCCAAATAATCAATTACGATGGGGGTTGGACTTAAAAAATACTGATTTAATTGGTGATGTTATTAGTACAAATCCTGACCTAATTTCTAAAAACGAAAAAGAAGATAGAAGTGTTTTAAATACGGCTTTATTTGCTGTGAATACTTGGAAAATTAGCGATGCTTTCCAAACTGATTTAGGAGTAAGACAAAACTTTGATAGCCAATTTGGGAATTATTTTCATCCTAGTTTTGGTTTAAGTTATGCTGTTAATCCAGCTATTGCATTGCGTGGAAGTTGGGCGGGGGCGCAGCGCAATCCTGGGTTGGATCAATTATATGTTTTTGATACGGTTCATAATTGGAATCCTAACCCAGATTTAAAACCAGAAATTGGTTCTACTTGGACTGCGGGAATAGATATGAGATTGTCGGAAAAATTGTTAGGAAAATTTACTTATTTTGGGAATAGTTTAGATAATCGTTTGGGCGTAATTAATGGGAAATGGCAAAATATTGGTTTAGTTGATACTAATGGTTTAGAAGCTGCATTGCAATTAAAAATTGCCCGTGAGTGGTCAACTTTTCTCAACTACACTTATACAGATGCTCAAATCAAAACTGGCACTGAAAAAGGATTACAGTTAGGGTTAATTCCTTACTCTTTGCTGCAAACTGGAATTGGTTATCAAAACAATGGGTGGCAAGGCAATTTATATGCTACTTATAATAGTGGTTCTCGTCGTTCTGTTTTTAGTAGAAATCTACCGGGAGAAAGAAGTACAGATTTTGCACCGTCTTTCTTTAATTTAGATTTTAGTGGCCGGATTCCTGTCAGTAAAAATTTGGGACTAACTTTTTACCTAGAAAATATTCTGGGTGAACAATATGAACGAGTTAATCGGATTTATAGCCCTGGTTTTACTTTCCGTGTGGGTTTAAATTCTAGTTTATAATTAGTATGTTTGGGTTGAAAATTAGCCACTGAGTTTTTCGCTTACCAAGTGTTTCTATAAAAACAAAAACCCCAGAAGTAAAACTTCTGAGGTATAAAGAGTTTTAGGAACGATTGAGAACAATAGCAATCTTGTGATCAGCTGGAGTAGGCAATCTTTAGACTGATCACAAGCTGGCTTTGTCAGCATCTCAAACTAAGAACCTAAAAGCCCACAGGTCAACTACTTAAATACTCTAGCAGAGGTCTTTTTATCTCAGTAGCCAAGTTGGCATTTTTTAAATTCTCCATTAGATATCTATCTTTCGACGGATATTAACTAATTCGTAAAGCTTATTTTCAAACTTTTGGGTACAAGCTGACCAATCAAATTCCAGAATTGAAAGACGTGCTTGTGCAGTTAATTGATTTTTAAGATCAGGATTTTCCAGAATGGTAATTACCTTTTGAGCAAAGTCTTCAGGGCTATTAGGTGCAGCTAGAAAACCATTCACTCCAGAAATTACCTGTTCAGCGGTTGAAGGGGCAACAACAGCCACTACGGGAGTTCCAGAAGCTAAGGCTTCGTTGGTTGTGGTACAGAAATTTTCGGTGACAGAAGGGTTGACAAATATATCTGCTTTTGCAAACCAACCTAAAAGTTCTTTACCATGAGATTCACCCCAAATTGTGACACCATTGGGGAATTTTTCAGCCCGACGGCGAATTTCTGCATCTAAAGGACCGCTACCCACAATTACTAAATGGACATCGGGAATTTTGGCAGCAATGAGGGGATAAATGTCTAAAAGTTGATTGACATTTTTTTCTGGGGTAATGCGTCCCACAAATAAAATAGTTGGGCGTTTATCATTAGGAATTGGATCATAACAAATATTGCGAGGATGAAATTTTTCGCAATCAATTCCTTGATAGGGTAAATATTCGCTGCGTTGCGCTTTGAGTTTTTGGTATTTAGTTAATTGTTCGCGGGAAGAGAATAAACTTAAATCGTAAGTTTCACTAAATTGTTTAACTAAAAGTGGGAGCAGGGGACGAACTAAGTTAAAGAATGTATTCCCAAAATAATATTGGATATAGGCAATGATATCTGTATGGAAAATTGAAATAATGGGTGTCTTTGTTTTTTTGGCATATTGTACTCCTACAGAACGCCCATAACCTTGTAAGAAGCCAGAATATAAACCTCTCATTTGTGGGGCTTCTTCGACAACAATAATATCGGGTTGAAAGTGATTAAGTAGTTTTGTATCACTCCAATGACGATGACTTAGTGGTTGGGGTAAAGATTTATAAAATATAAGTGGTTCTGTCGGAAATGAATAGGAGGAAAAATTAATAAAAGTTTCTAGTTCTTCTATTCCCGACATGGGACGATTTCCCACTTGTTTAGGATATTTATTATTGATTTCTGGGTGGATTAAAAAAACTTCATGTCCTTGTTTTAATAGCCAGTGAACTCGTTGATGAACAGCGACAGAAACTCCTGTTAAAAATGGAGCATATAATCCTGTAAATAAGGCAATGCGAAGAGGTTTATTTTTCATGATTTTGAGGAATATTTTCTGCAAAAATAGATTACTGATGCGCTGGTTTATAATAATTGTTGAATTGGGGATTTTAGATGTTGAAGTGAAATAGAAAATCTAAAATTCTCCCATTCTCTTAAATAGATATGTTGGGTTTTCTCAACCCAACCTACATTTGGTTGACTGAGGAATATTACTTAAAGAGATGTTTTGGGATCAATTGGTTGATCTAGCCATTGGTAAGGACGGTATTCAATTAACCGAATATTTTCACGCCCTTTAATGCGATAAGTAAGTCCACGCCAAGTAATTGTTGATACCCACAAAGAAGATAATATTGTTAACCCGTAAATCCATTGTGTTAGGGGAATAACTATCAACATTTTCAGGATGATTAAAGGTGACAATTTTGGTATTTTTTCACCTTGATTGTGCAGCACTTGATGTATGCCAAATTCCATCAATAGCATTAGTAAAACTAAGCCAATGGTGTAGGAGATATAGACGGAAAATAGTAAAGCCGCAGCGTCCCATTGAGCCTCCAGCAATAGCTGGAAAATCACGATGATGACTACATTGGGGACGATGATACTAGAATATGCTTCACTGATTATGGCTAACCACCGGGGATGATAAAGTTTAGAACCAATTATTAACCTTTTTAATGATTCTAGTAAGTTACGTAGACTACTTTCTTCCCGATTTAGCATCAATAAAGAAGGAATAAATTTGATTTGCAACTTTTCTTGCTTGATAAGTTTATGGAGAAGCATATCATCTGTTAATACTTCCCCCCACTTATCCAAAAGTTTGATGCGGTTTAATACTTCTGTTTTGATTGCTAATGTTCCACCCCAGGGAATTTGAAAGAGAAACATTTGCACTACGGTGGAAACGTTACCGGAGTAGCGAACTAATGAACCCCAATAATTACCTGTGGGAACATACCAACGATTTCCGGTTGTAAGTCCAACTTGATCATCAATGAGAGGGGTAACTAATTCTCGTAACCAATTAGGATGAGCTACGGTATCAGCATCTATAAAAGCTATAATTGGATAGGCATTATCCAAATCAGAAACAGCTTGAACTAAGGAACTACATTTAAGACTACAATTATGACGAACTGCTCTTAATGTGCTAATTTCGACGTTAGTTGCACCCAGTTGATTGATGGTTTCGGTGGCAATTTTAAAAGCTGGATCTTCTTTACTATCAATGATTAGCTTTAAATCATATTCTGGGTAATTTTGTTGTAAAAGCGATCGCAAACAATTAGGTAAAAAAGGATCAGCACCCCGTAAACAGAGAATTACTGCCGTTTTTGGTAACTGTTCATCTGGTAATGATTTGGGTTTGTGTGAACGTAAATACCATAAAAATACTAACGTTAAACAAGTTTGAATTACCAGCCAACCGAACAAAGACTTAGATAGAAATATCATAAAATCTGGCATTATTTCTATAGTCTTAGAAAGGAGTCGGGAGAAAGAAGAAAGAAGAAAGAAGGAATTAAGTATACAGCACTTTCCGGTGTTAGGAGGTACTTATGTAGCGGGCAAGATGCGCGCACTACAAGAATTTTATAATTCAAGTTTGTACCTCATTAGAGCGAAATCTGCTGTAAATCCTAATTCCTAATTGTAAATTCTCAATTAAGGATCAAGAGAATACTTTAAAAAGATATTAATGCTAGTATTCTTGTCAACTTGAAAACTGGCATTATTGAACTTAGGTGTTCCCGTGCTGATAGAAACAGGAGGATTTTTAGAAATCCCAAAACCCTCTTGAGGAATGCCAAAAAAGTCTTTATTGAGTTTGTGATCACCATTTTGATCATCAACTACAGCTACAGCATAAGTACCAGGTTTCAATCCAGAAAATACCTGCTTTACGGAATTGCCTGTAATTTGAGTACAACCGCTTTTAACTTCACTTTTAGCATTATCGGGAAATCCTTTTTCAGAGTTATAAACTCTCATACAAATTTCCCCTGTTTTATTACGAATGCCATTAACAACAACAGTTAAAGATGTTGTTGATTCAGCATAAGCTATGTCGGCGAAGCTGATAGTTAGTAAAGTAGCAAGCAAGAAGTTACTAACTTGGAATATTTTCAACATAGATCAATATTTTCCTGACAATAAGTTTAATGTAATTACAAATGCCTCAAATCTAATCGTTATTTCATCAGTTTTTGAATGTCAGTTTTTTGCAACCATTCATTGGTGCGGCGCATTCCTTCTGCTAAATCAATTTTTGCTTGATAATTCAAAATATTTTGCGCCTTTGCAATAGAATAGGCATAAGGACGACTCATAAAATCAACTGATTCTGGGAGAATATCAGCTTTTTTACGAAATAGTTTTTGCCCCTGAAGACGCACTTTCAAAAATAATTTCATTTCCTCTTTAGGTAAAGACATTGGTGCTGGTAAATTTTCCAATGAAGCGAGATGAATAAAATACTCTTTCCAGGAAGTTTCTTTACCGTCGGTAATGTTAAAAACCTCTCCATAAGCTGATTTTTCTATGGCTAAAAAGATGGCATCAATTAGGTTATCTACATATAGATGATTCATCACACCCTTGCCTTCATTAGCATAGGCAAATAATTTTTGTCGCATCATCTGAATTGGCCGCACAATCCAAGGAAGACTTCCTGGCCCATAAACATCTCCAGCCCGAATAACAATTACTCCAAATTCTGGAGCATTATTAAGTTTTAAAACTTCGATTTCTGCTTCAATTTTTGTTTGACAATAAGCATTGTTTTCACCAGAAAGCACACCTGATTCTGTAACTTTATCTGAGTAATCAAATCCATATACTAAAGCAGTAGAAAGATGAACAAATGTTTTGACACCAGCTTGTTTAGCAGCCTTAGCGATGTTTATAGTACCGCTAACATTTATTTCTCGAAAATGCTTAATATCCCCGGCTTCTTCGGCAAGTTGAGCATTGTGTAAAACTATATCTACTCCCTGACAAGCTTTTGAGCAAATTGCCGGGTCAGTGATATTACCAACGAAAATTTCTACACCTAACTTTTGGGCTGTTTGATCTTTAACTTGAGAACTTTGGATACCTTTAACTTTCATGCCTTGCGCTATGGCTAATTCGGCTGCACGTAAACCAATAAATTCGTCAATTCCAGTAATCAGCAGAGTTTTGTTTTGGAAGTTCATGGGGATATAGATAAGTGTTCGGTAATGAAAAAGTTATACAATCTAAGTTAAAAAATTGCGATTAAATGCAACTAGGAACTGTTGTACTTGCCAGAGAATTCTACTGTTGTTAATAACATTAAACTTCTATCTTTAGTTGGTTTTAGTCTAGAGAATATTTGGCAGAATTTGATAAATTTTAATGCAACAAATCTCTAGAAACTATCAGCCGGATCAGCAGAACGGAGTTTATTAATAGCTAACGCTCCAGAGGTGATGCAAATTAAGACTGTAGATACCAGAACAAGTAAGGCATTATTACTTGTCATTATGATCGGTAATTTAGTTGCTTTCATCGCAAAATCATACAAACCAATGGAAACAATAAAGCCAGGAATATAACCTAATAATGCTAAGATTAATGCTTGTTGAAAAACAACATTTAATAAATATCCATTAGCATAACCAATAGCTTTTAAAGTTGCGTAGGCAATAAATTGGGTGGCGATATTGCTATACAAAATTTGGTAAACAATTACCACACCGACTACAGAAGCCATAATTAGCATCAAGTTCAGAATAAAACCAATGGGGGTTCTGACTGACCAATATTGTTTTTCAAAATCAATAAATTCTTGACGAGTGAATATTTTTACATCATTTGGTAGATTGGCTTTTAAATTGGCTAAAACCTGTTTTATATCAGCACCGTCTTTGAGTTTAATTACCCCCATATCTATTTTTTCAACTGGACGGCTATTGGGATTTATTCTTAAAAAAGTCGAATCGCTCACAATTAAATTACCATCTACACCAAAGGAAGGCCCTAAACTAAATAAACCACCAACTCTGACTCGATAACCTTTGACAGCATCAAAGGGAAATATTTCAATTGGCTGTTCAGTATTTCCTTGATTAAATAATTCTGCTATTGGTCCAAATTCTGGACGGGCATCTCTATCAAATAGCATGACATCAGAGATTTTGAGTTTATCCAAATTTTGTTGAACTTCTGGAATATCTAGCACGGATTTTCCAGGGTCAAAACCAATGACATAAATTGAATATTTTTCACCACTAACGGGATTTTTTAACTTTGCAAATTGCAAATAAATTGAACTAACTGAATCAACACCATCAAACCCTAAAGTTTGGTATAACCGAGTGCGAGAAAAACTTTGAATTGCTGTCAAAGATTTGTATTGAGAACTAACTAAAAATAAATCACCATGCAATCGTTGATGTAGTGCTGTGGCGCTAGAATATAGTGCATCTTGAAAACCAAGTTGGATAAACATTAACAGCACAATAAAGCCAATTCCGGCTACAGCTATCACAAAACGAAGTTTCTGCTGGACAAGCTGTAGCCACCCCAAAGGAATTTTGAAATTCATATTAATTGTTAGTTGTTAGTTGTTAGTTGTTAGTTGTCAGTTGTTAGTTGTCAGTTGTCAGTTGTCAGTTGTAGAAAATAACCAATAACTAATCACTAATCACTAATAACCAATCACTAAATCTGGATTGCAACATCAACTTGCAAGTTAGTTAATCTCGATATCTTTTGACTATCGGTGGGATTATCAATAGATATTTTGACTTCAATTACTCTGCGGTCTGCATCAGAATTGGGATTAATACTAAAGATACCTTGTTTATTAACTTGCCAACCAACTTCTCGGACAGTTCCTTGTAATTTGCCGGGAAATGTGGTGCTGGTAATGATAGCTTTTTGTCCAACTCGAACATTTTGAATATCAGTTTGATACACTTCTGCTAGAACTTGCATTTTTGATGTATTGCCAATTTCTGCAAAACCGGAAGTACCAATTACTTCGCCATTTCTGGCATTAATTCGCAAAACTGTACCATTTATAGTAGCAGCAATGTAAGTTAAATCATGGTCAGCTTTGGCTTGTTGCACTGCCGTTTCCGCGCTTTTGATTTCACTTTTTGCTAACTCTACATCTACGGTTCTAACTTCTTTAATACTATTAAGTTTGGATTTTCCTTCTTTGATTTGATCTTGGAAAGTATCTTGTGTCCGTTTGAGAGTAGCTTCAGCTTCTTTTAACTGCTGTTGTGTAGTTTTGAGAACTAAATTTTTACTATCAAAAACAGAAGCAGAAACAGCACCGTCTTTTGATAATTGCCGATAGCGATTACTCTCTTTTTGAGCATTTTCAACTTCAGCCCGAATGCGGTTAATTGTTGCTGCTTGAGCCGCAATGTCTCCTTTAAATTGAGAATTTAACCTGGTAATTGTGGCTTTTTGAGCATTGATATCTCCAGTTTTGGCTCCAGCTTGTACCTGTGCAAGTTTAGTTCTGGCAATTAACAATTTATCAAATGCCTGTTGGATAGCTGCTTGAGAACGAGCATAGTTTTCTAGATAAGCTAATACTTGTCCTTTTTTAACATCATCTCCTTCCTTGACCAACAGTTTTTCTACTCGTACACCATTGATAGAATTAGGAGCAGATAAATAAGTAATTTTATCTTGTGGTTGCAATCTTCCTAAAGCAGTTACGGCAACTTTAACGGGAATGGGTTGAGATTTAATAATGGGAGCAATAGCAGAAGATTGAGTCTGGGAATTTATCTTTAATTGATGAAAAATGTATAAAGATACTAAACCCGTAGAGAAAGTTAGAGAAGTTGCCAGAATTATTCTCCACTTTAACGCAGTTAGGTTGAATAATTGGCGTTCTTTATTTACTGCCATATTTTTATTCCAATGGTGTTATGTCGGAAAATACTCGTAATGGTTATAGACGGATTCTCTGTTACTTTTATAAAAGAGATATGTCTAATTATTTATGTATGAATTGTTGTCAGCATTTTAGCTGTTATAAATACCTAAATTAGCGGTGTTTTTACTTCTAATCATCCATGAGGAACGCCACACTATGCTATCAGTTTTATCTTGAATTGGCATTTAATTAAGTAGCCTAAAATACGATAGCTCTAGGGAGAAATAAAAATCTTCAATTCCCAAGTGGTGATGATGCTAATAACTTGGGGAATGAATAAACTTCTCTGCAATTATCCCAAATAACTTTGATATTGTCAACTAGATTTAGTTGCTTTAATTAATAAAATCCTTGACTACATACTATATTTAATTACTCATAAATTAATCTAAAAATCTGTATTTTTTTTAGCAAATTCTCGTAAATAAATACAAATTGTCCATATTTCATCACAATTGATATGTTTACAGGTTAGTGTTCAACATCCAACAAATTAATGTTTGGTTTATAAATAACCAATTGTCTAGAAAAGGTGAGTTATCTTATAAATTCATCAAAAACCAAGACTTGATTATGATAGTTTGCTCAAAAAACACCCAATTATGTGCAAATATTTCTATTGTATATTTATTGATTAGTTACTTATGAGACAATTTAGATAAAATCCCTGAATTATCAGGAAAAGATTGATGTTGAATCCGTAATTACCCAAGATATGTTATTCACAAATTTAGTTCTAGATTATACTCAACTAATTATGTTTTATTTAAAAGGAGATCAATTAACAAATATTTTCCTCCAAAAATTAGCAAAAATGAACTATTCCATTTTCATAAGCTGTGCTAGTCTTTTTATTAATTCAACATTTATGAATGAAAAATAAATTGTTGAGTTTATTTCTATAAACAGAAGAAATACTAAAATCCACTCAGCTTTGTACAGCAGAATTGCCTAAAGAAACAAAACCTATTCTTTGATAAACCGGGGTTTTGCATCTCACTAAGTTACAAACTGCTAGACTATTGAAAAGCTGTTTAAGTATTTTTTCACTATTCACAGAATTTGCCACAGAGTGCTGATTATTTTGTAACGATTTTGGCAGCTTTTATCAGTCAAATCATCTAAAATAGGTTATCCTGGACTTTAAAAACTGGCAACTGCTATATCAACATACAGAACATTATTCCTCCATAGGTAAAACATTCAATGATTAAGAGATAAAACCGTTTCTGTATTCATACATATCCTTCAGATTAAGTATGTTCTATTGCCAGTTCGCTTGGTGTTAAAGAAATGTAGGTTAGTAATATCCAAACAAAATTATGAAATGTTGGGTTGCGTTCCTTAACCCAACCTACTTGAGGTGATTGGGTGAATGTAGATAGTTATTCTATCTGCTAATAGCTTAATTTACTGCACAATTTACCGTACTCAAAATTAGTCTATGTCCTATGTCTTCCCCCCTTCAAAAGATAGACACGATAAATAGTTCTTTGACAGAATTAGAATCCCAAATTAATAGTTTTGAACAGGCTGTGCTGAAGTTTATAGAGGAAGGAAAAATGAATTCAGGAAACCTAGAAAGTTCGATAAATTCCATGTCAACTAAGGAAATTAATAGAAAACTACACACAACTCCCATAGCTATTATTGGCATGGCTTCCTTAATGCCTCAATCGAGAACATTAAGGGATTACTGGCAAAATATTGTTAATAAAATTGACTGTATCACTGATGTTCCTTCTACTCATTGGAGCGTAGAAGATTACTATGATCCTAATCCGAGAACAGCAGAAGATAAAACCTATTGTAAACGTGGTGGTTTTATTCCTGAAGTTGATTTTAACCCCATGGAATTTGGTATTCCCCCCAGTATTTTAGAAGTTACAGATGTTTCTCAACTATTAAGTTTAGTAGTTGCTAAAGAAACAATGGAAGATGCTGGTTATAGCGACTCCCGTGAATTTAGCCGCGAAAATATCGGCGTAATTTTGGGTGTAGCTATGGGCAAACAATTGGGAATGCCATTAACTGCCAGATTGGAATATCCGGTTTGGGAAAAAGTTCTCAAAAGCAGTGGTGTATCTGACGAAGATACTAAAAAGATTGTTGATAAAATCAAATCTGCTTATGTGAAATGGGATGAAAATGCTTTCCCTGGAATGTTAGCAAATGTGGTGGCTGGCAGAATTGCTAACCGTCTCAACTTTGGCGGTACAAACTGTGTAGTTGATGCGGCTTGTGCTAGTTCCTTTGGGGCATTAAAAATGGCCATTAGTGAATTAGTTGAACACCGTAGCAATATGATGTTAACCGGTGGAGTAGACACCGATAACACAATCATGGCTTACATCTCATTTAGCAAAACTCCAGCAGTTACTCCTAGCGAGAATGTGAAACCATTTGATGCTAAATCTGATGGGATGATGTTAGGTGAAGGGATTGGGATGATTCTCCTCAAACGCTTAGAAGATGCCCAAAAAGATGGGGATAAAATCTATGCGGTAATCAAGGGAATTGGTACTTCTAGTGATGGGCGTTATAAGAGTATTTATGCCCCTAGAAAAGAAGGACAAGTTAAAGCCTTAGAACGGGCTTATGATGATGCTGGATTTTCTCCGGCAACTGTGGGTTTAATGGAAGCACACGGTACAGGAACAATGGCAGGAGATCCCATAGAATTCAGTTCTTTAAGAGATTTCTTTGGTAAACATGACACCCAAAAACAACATATTGCTTTGGGAAGTGTAAAATCACAAATTGGACATACAAAAGCCGCCGCAGGTGCAGCCAGCCTTATTAAAACTGCCCTAGCATTGCATCATAAAGTATTGCCAGCAACCATCAATATTACCGAACCAAATCCCAAATTAGATATTGAAAATTCCTCGTTTTATCTCAATACTCAAACTAGACCTTGGATCAAGGCAGAAGGTGAAACTCCCCGACGTGCGGGGGTGAGTGCCTTTGGTTTTGGTGGCACAAATTATCACGTTGTTTTGGAAGAATACGAACCAGAACAACAAAGTTCTTATCGTTTACATGGTGCAGCCGGTGAAGTGCTATTATTTGGTGCTACTCATGCGGAATTAATTAGCAAGTTAGAAGCAACTTTAAATAATTTGCAAGCTAACGACGGCGAAAGATTCTATTCTCAATTATTGTTAGATTGTCAATCTTTAGCTATTCCTACAACTGCCCTAAGAATTGGTTTTGTATCTGAGAATTTACAAGAAGCTTGTAAGTTACTGCAAGTTAGTCTTGGTTTACTCAAAAGTAAGCCTGATGCAATTTCTTGGGAACATCCTCAAGGTATTTATTACCGTTCTTCGGGAATGGATTTAGGTGGAAAAGTTGTCGCTTTATTCTCTGGACAAGGTTCTCAATACTTGGAAATGGGCAGAGAAGCGGTGATGAATTTCCCCAGCTTGCGACAGTTATATGGCAAGATGGATCATCTGTTCAAGCAAAGCAATTTACAACCAGTTTCTGAAGTTGTTTTCCCTCATTCTACCTTTGATGAAGTTGAGAAAAAAGCCCAAGTTGCAACTTTGCAAAGAACGGAATATGCACAGCCGGCAATTGGGGTTTTTAGTGCTGGGTTGTATGGAATTTTGCAACAAGCTGGGTTTAAGGCAGATTTCACCGCAGGACATAGTTTTGGTGAATTAACCGCTTTGTGGGCTGCGGGAGTGTTGAGTGAGGCTGATTATTTGTTCCTGGTGAAAGCTAGAGGACAGGCAATGGCCGCACCCAAAGACCCAGATCATGACGCTGGTAGTATGTTAGCGGTGAAGGAAGATATCAGCAAAATTGAACCGGTGCTGAAGCAGTTTCCAAAAGTAAGTATTGCTAACTTTAATTCTCCTACCCAAATTGTTTTAGCAGGACCAAAGTTAGAAATTCAAAAAGTTCAAGATGCTTGCGAAAAGTTAGGATATAGTGCAGTTTTATTGCCTGTGTCTGCGGCTTTCCATACTCCATTAATAGCATTCGCGCAAAAATCCTTTGCCATTGCTACTAAATCGGTAACTTTCCACAATCCCCAAATTCCGGTTTTTAGTAATGTCACTGGTAAACATTATCCCCAAAATGCAGCGGCAATTCAAAAGAACTTAGAAAGCCATTTGGCTAGTTCTGTATTGTTCAAACAAGAGATTGAAAATATCTATGGGGCTGGTGGTTATTGCTTCGTAGAATTTGGACCAAAACGGGTTTTAAGTAACTTGGTAAAAGATACATTAGGCGATCGCCCACATTTTACCATATCTCTAAATCCCAGCGCCTCTAAAAACAGCGATCGCTCTTTGCGAGAAGCCGCAGTTCAGTTGCGAGTTATCGGCATGAATTTGGGCAATCTTGACCCCTACAAACTCCCTGCCGTATTGCATCCCATTTCCAGCAAAAAGACCCTCAGCGTCAAACTAACTGGCATTAACTACATTTCCGACAAAACCAAAAATGCCTTTAAAGAAGCATTAGCGGACGGACATAAAATTTCCGGAATTCAGGAGTTCAGAAGTGCCTCCTCTGGAGGAGCCTCGCTAACAGAAGTTCAGGATTCCAGTAGGGGTTTAGCAATGCTAAACCCGTCTATAAATTTAGAAATAGAAACCCCTGTAATTGCCAAAATTCCCCCAACTAATGGACATAACGGCAACGGTAACGGACATAAAAAACAACCCCTCATTGAAACCCAGTTACAGCCACAGATGACTACTACTGCAACCATCATAAAAGAACCTCAAAAAGAACCCAGTTCAGAATTGTTCACGCAGCAACTCGAAGGGAAGATGCAAACACCAGATAAATTGATAAATTGCCAACAAATTCTCACCAGCTTAGAAACACTTCTGAGCCAGTTCCAACACAACCAAAGCGAGAATTTAGAAGTTCACAGCACATATCTTAACCATCAGATAGAATACGCGAAAACCTTCTTCCAATTAATGCAGCAGCAAAACACCTTATTTGCTAATGCTAAATCTTCCGCTGAAGCTGCTCAAATTAAGCAAGTGATCATGGAAAGCTTAGAACGCAGCATGATGCAGTTTCATTCCCAACAAGGTGAAACTCTCCGCATTCATGAACAATATCTGCGGGAACAGATAGAATATACCAAACACTTTTTCCAACTCATTCAAGAAGAATATTCTCAACTCATTTCTGATACCCAAGCAGCAGCACCAGCAAATATATATGCTGCTCCAGAAGAAGCACCTGTAGCTCCTACTGTCACCATAATTCCCCCTCAAGCATTACCAGTAATTGAACCTGAACCAATTATTATTCCCCAGTCCCCAGTTGCATTCATACCAGAAGCAGAACCGACAACCAGCAGTCTTAATCTGGATGATCTAGCTAACAATCTATTAAGTATCACCAGCGAAAAAACTGGTTATCCTATCGAAATGCTAGAACTCGATATGGACATGGAAGCCGACTTAGGTATTGACTCCATTAAACGGGTAGAAATTCTGGGAGGATTGCAAGAATTATACCCCAACTTACCTAAACCCAACCTGGAAGAACTGGCAGAAAAACGCACCATTGGTCAAGTTGTCGAATATCTGCAAGGACAACAACAGGTAACAGCAGAAATCAAATCTGAATCAGTTATCATTCCTCAAGTGCAAACCCAGGTAATAGAGGAAGTAATACCAGAATCAATTTCCGTTCCCCAGTCCCCAGTCCCCAATCCCCAGTACCAAGATTTAGGACAAACCCTGTTAAACATCACCAGTGAAAAAACAGGTTATCCAGTGGAAATGCTGGAACTGGACATGGACATGGAAGCCGATTTAGGCATAGATTCCATCAAACGGGTAGAAATACTGGGAGCAATGCAGGAAGCGTATCCTGACTTACCCAAACCCAATATTGAAGAATTAGGCGACTTACGGACAATCGGGCAAATCGTTAACTACCTCCAATCACTGGTGGGAGGTGAAAAAAAAAAGCCGCAGTTTGATGTTAACCAGATAACCCCCCTTAATCCTCCCTTGTTCAGGGGGGAAACCACAGAGGTGGTTGATTTAACCCCACCTCCTATCGTCGACATCAATCTTCCCCGTCGTCCAGTTAAGCTAAGAACCTTACCCAGACCAGATTTTTTGGACGCGCAGTTACCCGAAGGACACATTGGTTTAATCACTGATGATGGTTCTTTAACTACCACCAAACTAGTCCATGCACTGATAGAACAAGGTTGGAAAGTAGTAGTTTTGAGTTTCCCCCAATCATTAGTTGCATCGCAATTGCCATTACCCGCAGGTGTTACCCGCGTCACACTGGCAAACATGAGTGAACAACATCTGCAATTATTATTGCAAAGTGTGACTACTAAACATGGAGCGATTGGGGCATTCATTCACTTACATCCTCAATTTACACCGGAAAAACCTGGACATATTTCCTATCCAGAAGCGGAAAAGGCAATTATTAAACAAGTGTTTTTAATGGCAAAACATCTGAAAACAACTTTGAATAATGCGGCATCTTTAGCAGGAAGAACAAGCTTTTGCACAGTTGCCCATCTGGACGGTGAATTTGGCTTAGGACATCAAGGTAATTTTAGTGCAATTGGCGCTGGTTTGTTTGGTTTAACGAAGAGTTTGCGCTGGGAATGGCCACAGGTATTCTTCCGAGCAATTGACCTAAATCCCACTTTAGATCCTCACGAATCTGCTGAATATATCGTTGCTGAATTGCACGATTCTAATCGCTATATTGGCGAAGTTGGTTATGGTTATCAAGGAAGAGTAACGCTGGTAGCGAAGAGTGAGTAATGTCTAAACTGTGATTTGTTTGATTTGTTTGATTTTTTTGATTGAATTATTTGCTGAGTTTACTGGATTCATTTCTTGTTTATTTTCTCATCAATCAATAAATCATCCCCATCAAACAAATCACATAAATCATAGTTTAGACGAATTAATCAAATACATCCTACAAATCATAGTTATGACTGCAACTGTTCAAGTTAGCCCATCTTCTGTCTTTGTTGTCAGTGGTGGCGCAAAGGGAATCACTGCTCAATGTACTATTAAATTAGCTCAACATCAACCTTGTAAGTTTATTCTTTTAGGTCGTTCGGAAATTACCACAGAACCAGAATATGCTCATAATTGTTTAGATGATTCGGCTTTGAAAAAGCGCATTATGGAAAATTTGATTTCTCAAGGTGAGAAACCAACACCCATGATGGTACAAAAGATATTTAATCAGATTAATTCTAGTCGGGAAATTAAGAAGACTTTAGCAGCTATTGAAGCTACAGGAGGAAAGGCTGAATATATTAGTGTTGATGTCACTGATACTGTAAAATTACAAGCTAAACTTCAAGAAATTTCTGATAAAGTTGGGCAAATTACCGGAATTATTCACGGTGCTGGTAACTTAGCAGATAAGTTAATTGAAAAAAAGACAGAAGATGATTTTGAGAAAGTTTACACTGCTAAAGTTCAGGGTTTAGAAAATCTCCTATCTTGTGTTAATCCCCAGCAATTACAACATTTAGTATTGTTTTCTTCCGTGACGGGATTTTATGGTAATATCGGTCAAAGTGATTATGCGATCGCTAATGAAATTCTCAGTAAATCAGCCCATTTGATGAAACAATATAACCCTAATTGTCATGTAGTGGCAATTAACTGGGGTGGTTGGGATAGTGGCATGGTGACACCACAATTAAAAAAAGCATTTGCAGAAAGAGGAATTAGTATTATTCCCGTAGAAGTTGGGACACAAATGTTAGTTAATGAACTACATCCAGCCTATCAAGATCATCCACAAGTTGTCATTGGTAGTCCCATGAAACTACCACCTGCTCCTTTAGGTTTAGAACTTCGCAGCTATCGCATTCGCAGAAGAATGACATTAGCAGAAAATCCATTTTTGCATGATCATACAATTGCAGGTTCACCAGTTTTACCAGCAACCTGTGCTAAATCATGGATGGTAAATGGCTGTGAAGAAATTTATCCAGGTTACACATATTTCAGTTGCCAAGACTTCAAAGTTTTAAAAGGAATCACCTTTAATTCTACCTTAGCTAAAGAACATATTCTAGAAATCCAAGAAGTTGCCAAAGTTGATGGTGATTTTGTCGAATTTCAGACCAAAATATTGAGCAAAACCCCCGAAGGTAGAACTCATTATCACTTTAGTTCTCTGATAAAACTGGTAAAAAATATGCCAGAAGCACCCATTTATGAAGCAATGGATCTCAGAGAAGATAATATCGTCACTGATACAGCCAAAGACTTCTATCAAAATGGTGATTTATCCCTATTTCATGGACCAGCTTTCCAGAAAATTACCAAAGTTTTAAATATCAGTCCAGAAAAACTCACAGCCGAATGTTGTTGGCAAGAAATCACAGCCAAAGAACAAGGACAATTTCCTGTCAAATGGCACAACCCTTACATCATTGATTTGAGTACCCAAACATTATGGCTATGGTTAAATTATATCCATAAAGAAGTTTGTTTACCAGGACAATTAACATACTGTGAACAATATCTAGCAGTACCATTTAACGTCCCCTTTTATGTTTCCTGTGAAATCATAGGCAAAACCGACACAGGTGCAACAGTCAACTTCATTATCCATGATCGTCAAGGAAAAATCTACTCCAAAATCTTAGGAGCAAAAGCCGTAATTTGGCCAATAAAAATGTTAAATAAAAAGTAAAATAATATGAAACTCTAATTCTTTGCGCCTTTGCTCCTTTGTGCCTTTGCGCGAAACAAATTCATATTATTAATCCTTGCCGATTGGGGGAATAGCGTAAATCCTTTTCAGTCACGTCTTATGCCCCAACGAGGATTTCAAAAGTGGAAAAAATAGCAATCATCGGGTTATCTTGCCTATTTCCCGATGCTAATAATCCTGAAGAATTTTGGCAGAATCTCACCGCAGAGAAAGATTCCACATCATCTATAACTGTAGCGGATTTGGGAATAGATCCCGCTATATTCTACGATGAAACCAAAGGTAAACCGGAAAAATTCTACTTTCAAAAAGGTGGATTTATCCGCGACTTTAAATTTGAGGCCAACGAGTATAACTTACCTGCGGCATTTGTTGAAAGCTTAGATAATACCTTTAAATGGTCATTGTACGCTGCCAAACAAGCCATTATTCAAAGTGGCTATCTGGGAAATCAAACTGCACTTGCAAAATGTGGCGTAGTTTTAGGAACTTTGGGATTACCAACCAAAACTTCTAATAGTCTATTTGCTCCTATTTATCGGCAAAATATTCAACCTGCAATTAGTGAACTATTACAGGAAAAAGACTTTCATTTAGGTGGTTCATCAACCTCCACAAAAGTCTCTCCATACAATGCCATGGTTTCCGGTTTACCCGCTGCTATAGTTTCCAAAGCCTTTTCTTTATCTGCAACTCATTTCTGTATAGATGCTGCTTGTTCGTCATCATTTTACGCCATTAAATTAGCATCTCATTATCTACAATCTGGCAAAGCAGATTTGATGTTAGCTGGTGCAATTAGTTGTTCAGATCCATTATTTGTCAGAATGTTATTTTCTGGTATTCAAGGATATCCAGATAATGGCATTAGTCGTCCTCTCGATAAGTCATCACGCGGGTTAATTACCTCCGAAGGAATTGGCATGGTAATGCTCAAAAGATACAGTGATGCTGTGAGAGATGGTGACAAAATCCTGGCAACAATTTGCGGTAATGGACTATCTAATGATGGCAAAGGTAAACACCTTCTTAGTCCTAATCCTCAAGGGCAAACTCTGGCATATCAAAGAGCTTATTCAGAGGCTAAACTTAACCCCCAAACTATTGATTATTTAGAGTGTCATGCTACCGGCACTCTATTGGGAGATACCACAGAATGTAACTCAATTGAAGGCTTTTTTAGTCCATATAAAGCAGCACCATTAGTAGGTTCAACCAAAACAAATGTTGGTCATTTACTTGTGGCTGCTGGCATGGTAGGCATAACCAAGACAATTTTAAGTATGTCTCATGGGGTTATTCCTCCAACTATTCATGTGACTCAACCCATAGGTTCTGAAAACAATGTTGTCTCTCCAAAAAACATTGTTAGAACGCCGACGAAATGGCCGAGTCAAGAAACTAAAAGAGTAGCTTTAAGTGCGTTTGGTTTTGGTGGAACAAACTCTCATATCATTCTAGAACAGGGGAAGTAAGCAAATGAATATTCAGCAAAATAAGACTGCAAAAATGGCAATTGTGGGCATGGATGCCTTTTTTGGAGAATGTCAAGAATTAGATGCCTTTGAGAGCAGCATTTATGATGGAAAACAGCATTTTATTCCTCTACCAGAATCAAGATGGCATGGTATTAATGAACAAGAAAATTTACTGCGCGAGTATGGTTTAGAAGCAGGAAAAGTCCCCCAAGGAGCATATATTGATAATTTTGAAGTTGATACTTTAGCTTACAAAATTCCTCCTAATGAAGTTGAAAAAATCAACTCTCAACAACTTTTATTATTAAGAGTTGCTGACCGCGCCCTCAAAGATGCCGGACTTTCACCTAATAGTAATGTAGCGGTAATTATCGCCGCAGATACAGAATTATCTGTACATCAACTCCAACAAAGATGGAATTCATATTGGCAAATAAAAGATGGTTTGAATGGGGCAGAAATTGCCTTATCACCAGAAAAAATCAATCAACTAGAAGGCATTGTTCAAGATAGTATTCACAATCAAGTTGAATTGAGTGAATATCTGAGTTACGTTACCAATATTATGGCTAGTCGGATTTCCTCTTTATGGAATTTTTCTGGTCCATCTTTTACCATTAGTGCCGTCGAAACAGCCGCTTTTAAAGCCCTAGAACTAGCGCAAATGCTGCTAGATACTAATGAAGTAGATGCTGTAGTTGTGGGTGCTGTTGACTTAGCAGGAGGGGTAGAAAATGTCTTATTGCGAAGTCAATTTGGCACAATTAATACAGGAGTCAATACTTTAAGTTTTGACGAAAAAGCTAATGGTTGGAATGTGGGAGAAGGTGCAGGTGCAGTTGTTCTTAAACGCCATGATACGGCGTTAGCAAATAACCAACGTATCTATGCAGTAATTGATGGTATTAGCATTGGTCAAGCTCCCTCAATGGCTGTAGATAGCCATACCATTAGCCAAGTATGTCAACAGGCTTTTCAACAAGCAGGAATTGAACCCACAAAAGTTAATTATTTGGAAGTCTGCGCTAGTGGTATTCCCGCAGAAGACGAAGCCGAAATTAACGGTATCCTTCAAGCTTATCCTGCCGTTGGTGATGGGTTACACTGCGCTATAGGTAGCGTTAAAGCAAATATTGGTCATACCTTCGTTGCGTCAGGAATTGCTAGTTTAATTAAAACTGCACTGAGTATTTATCACAGATATATTCCCGGAACTCCCAATTGGTCTGGTGTCAAAACACCGCAAGTATGGGAAGGTAGTCCTTTCTATGTTGCAACTGAGTCCAGACCTTGGTTTTTGCAAAAAGAGGTCAAATCTCGAATTTCCGCGATTAATAGTATTGGTTGTGACGGTTCTTTTGCCCATATCATCTTATCAGAAGAAACCGCACAACCAGAACGCACCAGCACATATTTAGAATCAAGACCTTTGCATTTATTCCCCATTGCAGCAGATGATCAATCTAGCTTATTAGCAGCGTTGGATCATTTGCAAGCAACAATTGAAAATGCTGATTCTCTCAAAAATATTGCGAGTCAAACCTTTGTTAAATTTCAACAAAATTCTGACAGCAAATATACACTTTCCCTAACTGGACGCAACCAAAAAGAATTAATTAAAGAAATTAATTCAGCTAAAAAAGGTGTAACTAATGCCTTTGCAAATGGCAAAGATTGGCAGACTCCCATAGGTAGTTATTTCACACCCAAACCCCTGGGTAAAAATGGAGAAATTGCCTTTGTTTATCCCGCTGCTGTTAATACTTATTTAGGTATTGGTCGGAGTCTTTTCCGTTTATTTCCTAAAGTCTTAGATGATGTCATTATCAAAAGTCTTGACGAACGAGCAGCAGATGTGGAAAAATTGGTATTTCCCAGAAGTTTGAGTAAATTATCAACTCGACAATTAGAAACACTAGAAAAGAAATTGCTGGATGATTCCTTAGCAATGTTTGAAGCAGAAGTGCTTTTTACCAGATTAATGTCCACAATTATCACCGAGGATTTTAACATTAAACCTAAATATGTCTTCGGATATAGTTTAGGTGAAACTAGCATGATGGTTGCTCAAGGAGTATGGAGCAATTTTTATGAAGTTAGTCATACCTTTAATTCATCAGCCTTATTTGGAGATAGATTATCTGGTTCCAAAAACGCTGTCCGTGAGTATTGGGGACTACCAAAAACTGACACAAATCCAGAAAATAAGTTATGGGCTAACTACGTTCTCATGGCTAGTCCAGCCCAAGTTAGAGAATGTTTAAAAAATGAAGATCACCTTTATTTGACACAGATTAATACCCCAGAAGAAGTATTAATTGCTGGAGAACCAGCAGCTTGTGAGCGAGTAATTAAAACCCTGGGTTGTAATTCTTTTCCTGCTCCTTTTGATCATGTGATTCATTGTCAAGCAATGCAATCAGAATCTCAAGAACTAGAAACCTTATACACATTACCAGCACAAAAAATACCCGGAATCAAGTTTTACTCCGCTGCTGAATATCAATCAATTGAAATTGAAAGCAACCAAATTGCCCACAATATTGCCACAGGATTATGTCAACAACTCGACTTTCCCCGCTTAGTTAATCGTGTCTATGGTGACGGAGCAAAAATCTTTATTGAAGCCGGTGCAGGTGGTATTTGTTCACGCTGGATAGATAAAAATCTGGGTAATCAAGAACATCTTACCGTATCCCTAAATAGACGGGGTACAGATGACCATAGTTCCCTAATTAAAGCATTAGCAAAACTATTGAGTCATCAAGTAAACTTAAATCTCGCTCCTTTATATAACCTATCTTCAGAAAACACCCAACAGAAAAAAGCTGCACTGAGGAAAGTTACATTAGGTGGTAATTCCATGACTTCTGCAATTTTGAATGCAGAAAATAGCCAAATATTTGCTAATAACCAAAAGCAAACAATTTCTACTCATCAAGAGTATAAAATCATCAATTCCCTACAGACATCGGAGAAAATAGCACCCACAGAAATTTACCCCAAACCCCAACCCAAACCACAGAAAAATACCATTAAAACGATCATGGAGAACGGTTTAGAATTGTCAAAGAAACTAAAATTCTTTGAGTCAACAAAAATCATTAAGCAAAACATAAATCAAGAATCTAGTGGAAAAATTAGCATGAATGATTTAAAAATTGCTCAGTATCAAAATCTGAGTAACAACACCGCCAAATTAACTAAAACACACACAAGTTTCTTAGCAGCTAGACAAGATTTTAGTCAACAAATGAGCGAAATCATTCAATTACAACTAGCTTGCGCTCAAAACCTACTCAACGAAGAAAAATAACCAAAAATCGGCGTTGCTAAATTGACGTGAAAAATATGGCTACACCACGCAAAATCTCAAACTTTGCGCCTTAGCTCCTTTGCGTCTTTGCGCGAAACATATTCATATATTTGATCAGCAACGCCAATTTTTTTACTTCATTTCAAATACCCTGCTTATAAATTGAGGAATAACTACCGTGACAACAATCGAGACGGTACTAAATAAACATGATAATGGACTTGGATTTTTCACCTGTAATCATCAAAACCAAATTTGGAAAGGTTCATTAGATTGTGTTAGCTTTGAAAAAAGTGGCATTAAAGATAAACTATTAACATCAGATAAACCCTGCTATATTATTAAAATATCCGGGAAAATTGGTGCTACTAATGATGGTTATTTAGCACCTAATGATAATGTTTCATCTGGACAAGCAGAACTTTTAATCTCACTCCCTCCCCTCCGATTACAACAACTTGGCGACCCTAGTTTTCTCGCTGCTTATGGTGTAAAATACGCCTATATGACCGGAGCAATGGCTGGGGGTATTGCTTCCGAAGAAATGGTAATTGCTCTGGGAAAAGAGAAGATTTTAAGTTCCTTTGGTGCAGGTGGTTTACTTCCAGAACGGTTAGAAAGTGCGATTAATACTATTCAACAAGCATTACCTCATGGACCCTACGCTTTCAATTTAATTCACAGTCCTAATGAACCAGCTATTGAACGTCGGGCTGTAGATTTATATTTGAAATATGGTGTCAGAACTGTAGAAGCATCAGCATTTTTAGACTTAACTCCTAACATCGTTTATTATCGAGTTGCTGGGTTAAGATTAAATGCAGCTAATCAAATTGATATCAGAAATAAGGTCATTGCTAAAGTTTCCCGTCGGGAAGTTGCGACTAAATTTTTGCAACCAGCACCAGAAAGAATCCTCAAAGAATTACTTGAGCAAGGACTAATTACAGAATTGCAAGCTAATTTGGCAAGACAAGTGCCAATGGCTGATGATATTACCGTGGAGGCTGATTCTGGTGGGCATACAGATAATCGTCCTTTAGTATGTTTATTACCTTCAATTATTGCCCTCAGAGATGAAATTCAAGCCCAATATAATTACTCAGTTCCTATTAGAATTGGCGTAGCTGGAGGCATTGGTACACCAGAAGCAGCTTTAGCTGGTTTTATGATGGGTGCTGCTTATATAATGACGGGTTCAATTAATCAATCTTGTGTGGAATCTGGTGCTTGTGAACATACTAAAAAATTATTAGCACAAGCCGAAATGGCAGATATGATCATGGCTCCCGCAGCCGATATGTTTGAAATGGGAGTCAAATTACAAGTTCTCAAACGCGGGACAATGTTCCCCATGCGAGCGCAAAAATTGTATGAATTATATCGCACTTACGACTCTATTGAACAGATTCCCGCAGCCGAAAAAGATAAGCTAGAAAAACAAATTTTCCGTAAAAGTCTTGCGGAAGTTTGGGAAGGTGCAGCGGCTTATTTATCCCAAAAGAATCCTGAAAAATTGGGTAAAGCTGTTAATAATCCTAAATTGAAAATGGCTGTAATCTTTCGCTGGTATTTAGGGTTATCTTCCCGCTGGTCTAGCACTGGTGAAAAAGGTCGGGAAGTTGATTATCAAATATGGTGTGGACCAGCTATGGGTGGCTTTAATGACTGGGTGCGTGGCTCTTATTTGTCAGAACCTAATCAGCGTCATGTTGTTGATGTTGCTGACCAAATTATGAAGGGGACAGCATTTTTATATCGTAGTCACAGTTTAAAAATGCAGGGTTTACAAATGCCTGCTTATTACAGTCAATATCAACCAATTCCTTCTACATTGGAGAAGTAAAAAATGAATTTAAAACAGTCTTATAATGCTGAAAGTATTCAAGCATTTCTAGTTTCTCATCTTGCGGAAGTTGTCGGAGTCGAAACCGCAGAAATTGATGTTGACGAAAACTTAGAAAATTATGGTTTGGATTCTGCTCAAGCCATGATGATCATTAGTAAATTAGAAGAATTACTAGGATTTAAGCCCTCTCCTATTTTACTTTGGCATTATCCTAACATTGCTGCCCTTTCTCAGCGATTAGCAGACGAATCAAGTGATGATTCTCAAGTAAAAGATGCAGGGTCTGGGACAAATTCTCCTGTTAATTTTGCTCCTCCTCTGCTAGATTTGGCTGCGGAAGCTGTCCTAGACCCCACTATTCAACCCGTAGGTACTGCTGTTTCTGTTACTAACCCTAAAAACATCTTTTTAACCGGAGGAACAGGTTATTTAGGCGCTTTCATGATCAAGGAATTACTAGAAGTATCGAACGCAACTCTTTATTGCTTAGTCCGTGCTAGTAGTTTGGAAGAAGGTAAAAGCAAATTAGAAAATAATTTGCAACAATATGGCATTTGGCAAGATCATTATAGTGGCAGAATTATTCCTATAATTGGTGATTTAGCACAGCCACATTTGGGGATTAGTGCAGAACAATTTGAAAATCTAGCTGCTAACATTGATACTATTTATCATAGTGCCGCTTTGCTGAATTATGTTTATCCTTACTCAGCATTAAAAACAGCGAATGTTTTGGGTACACAGGAAGTTTTGCGGTTAGCTTGTCAAACTAAAGTTAAGCCATTGCATTATGTTTCTAGTGTGGCTGTTTTTGAATCAACGGCTTATGCTGGTAAGTTAGTTAAAGAAGAAGATGATTTTCATGACTGGGAAGGTATTTTCCTCGGTTATTCCCAAACTAAATGGGTAGCAGAAAAATTAGTAAAAATTGCTGGTAGTCGAGGATTACCTATTACTATTCATAGACCTCCTTTAATTTCTGGAGATAGTCAAACTGGAATTTGTAATACCCATGATTTCATCAATTTAATGATTAAAGGTTGTCTGCAAATGGGGTCTTTCCCTGATGTAGATTATATGTTGGATATGTCTCCTGTTGATTATGTCAGCAAATCAGTTGTTTATCTTTCTCGACAAGAAACATCTGTAGGTAAGGCTTTCCATTTACAACATCCTCAACCTGCTTCCTTAAAATCTTTAGTTGATTGGGTGCGTTCTTTCGGATTCTCACTGAAGATGATTCCCTACGAAGAATGGCAAGCAGAATTAATTAATAATGTCACATCTCAAGACAATCCTTTATATACTTTGCGGCCATTTTTACTAGAACGTTGGTCAGATGAACAAATCACTATTCCTGATTTGTATTTACAAGCGAGAAGACCAATTATTAGTTGTGAAGAAACCCTAGAAGCACTAAAAGAAAGTTCTATTGTTTGTCCACCTATTGATTCTCAATTGTTGATGACTTACACATCTTATTTAGTACAGACTGGTTTCCTAAGTCTTGCCTAATATCAATTTCATGTGAGGCTGCATATAATTATGAAATCCATTATTTTATCCGTATTTATCCGCGTTCATCTGCGTTTATCTGCGGTCAATTATTCTGGAAATCTTAATTATAAGCAGCTTAATTTTTATTTAGTATAATGGTGTTGGTAAGATTTATCCGTGCCAATTCCAGCTAATTCACTTTTTGTAAAATGAACATAAAATGCCAGGGAACAGTTTTAATTACGGGTTCAGCTAATGGGATTGGTTATCAGTTAGCCCGGATTTTTGCTCATAATAATTATAATCTTGTATTAGTAGATAGAGTAGGAGAAAAACTCACAAAAATAGCTGTTGATTTTGTAGAAGAATTTGGAATTTCTGTTAAACCTATTATCAAAGATTTATCTATATCTACATCTCCTGAAGAAATTTTCTCGGAATTACAAGAAGCTGGTATTAAAGTTGATATCCTGGTAAATAATGCCGGATTTGGTACTTATGGATTATTTAATGAAACTAACTTAAATAATGAACTAGAAATGCTGCAAGTAAATTTAGTTTGTTTAACTCATTTAACAAAATTATTTCTCAAAGACATGGTTAAACAAGGTTATGGGAAAATATTAAATGTTTCTTCTGCCGCTGCTTTTCAACCAGGTCCATTAATGGCAGTTTATTTTGCCACCAAAGCCTATATTTTATCATTCTCCGAAGCGATCGCTAATGAATTAGAAGGTACAGGTGTCACCGTCACAGTTCTTTGTCCAGGTTCAACGGCATCTGCTTTTCATGAAAGAACCGGCATGGCAGATTCTAAAATGCTCAAGGGTAAAAATATGATGGATGCGGAAACTGTAGCTCAGATGGGATATGATGCTTTAATGAAGGGGAAAATCATTATTATTCCTGGTTTTATGAACAAACTGATGTCAAAATGTGTGCGGTTTATTCCTAGGAAAATGGTGACGAAAATTGTGAGAAGTATGCAGGAAGAAAAGTAATTTAGTTTTCAATGCTAACCTACTTAACTTTGACATTGAGAACAAAAATGACTAGAACGCCCACCTAACTTAATCCGTTGGATCACGTTACCACAAACCTTACAAGGTTCGCCGGTGCGATTATAAACCCACGCTTCACCGCCATAATTACCGTTAACGCCTTTAACACTCAAGAAATTACTAAAAGTTGTCCCACCTACCGCAATACTCGCTGATAAAACTTGAATAATTGCAGTTCGCAAAAGTTCAATTTTTGGAAGTTGCAATTCTGTACAAAGAGTTGTTGGTAAAATCCCACTTTTAAACAAAGCTTCATCTGCATAAATATTACCTAATCCTGCCACCATTGACTGATCTAATAATCCAGTTTTAATGGGACGACGGGATTTTTTTAATTTATCGGCTAAATACTCTACAGTGAACTCTGGGGAAAAGGGGTCAACTGCCAATTTCGCCAAACCTGTAATAATACTTTCTACAGCTACATCATCAGGAACATACCACATTTGCCCGAAGGTGCGCTGGTCAACAAAGCGTAATTCTTGCCTTTCCCCAAAAAATAACCTCACTCTGGTGTGTTTGTGTAAAGGTTGATCTTGGGTTAACCAAAGTAACTGACCGGTCATGCGGAGGTGAACTCCTAAATAACTGGGGGAAGGGGAGGAAAGTTCAGCGAGGAGATATTTACCACGACGATGCCAGGTAGCAATGGTATTGCCTTTAATTTTATTAATAAACTCATCAACGGAAGCCGTATAAGCGATGGTGCGTTGTAGCAACACATCTCCTCCCGTGATTTCTTGACTCAGGGTTAATTGATTTAAACCCCGGCGGACCGTTTCAACTTCAGGCAGTTCAGGCATTCAAGCAAATAATATTTTTAGGGGCAGGTATGGTCAACGAGAGGAAATGGGCAAGATTTTCACCTTGACATCTCCTCCTATTATCCCATTAAACAATCCCCTTGATGCTTGGCTGTTTATTTTGCTGCGGCTTTGGGTTTAGGTGCTTCGACCTCAATTAACTCATCTACAGCAAAGTTGTTGGTATTGAGATTAGAATAGTTAACTTTCTCAAAGCGAACAATTACAGGGTATTTGATGGCGCTTTTGTCAACAGAAACCACTGTACCAAGATCCTGAAACCAGTAGGACTCAGGGCGGAGAATACGTACTTTAGAACCACGTTGAACCATGATGGATCTTCCCTTTTGA
The DNA here is from genome assembly GCF_001672255.1 of Anabaena sp. AL09. Classification (NCBI taxonomy): domain Bacteria; kingdom Bacillati; phylum Cyanobacteriota; class Cyanophyceae; order Nostocales; family Nostocaceae; genus Anabaena; species Anabaena sp. AL09. The sequence goes on along the minus strand of NZ_LJOQ01000052.1, from coordinate 7,181 downwards.
AGTATGAATGCCGTTAAAGTAGGGCTGATTGTTCTCACTCTACATCCTGAAGGTGTTGGCTTGTGGTTTTGTTAAGTTATTTGTCAAATTGGTGAATTTTCATGGGGAATAAGTTGTTAATCTTCTTAATTTACCCCTTGACAAAGTACCTATAATAGATTAACCTCATTCCCAAATACCCCTTGCAAAATGTCTTATGTCTTACTTAATACAAAAACACTACCTTCGTTCCCCCTGCCAATCCGGAGATCATCATCTATATAAGTAATATCTAACCAACCTTGTTGTTCACTTTGAATGGGAAAATCAAAAGCTGTAAATTTTTGCCCCAATTCAATTTGTTGGATGAAGTTTCCTGGTGTTGTATAGCCAATTAGGCTTTGTAACCCGATGATAGAACGTTGGAATTTTACTTGTACACGCCGTTCTGAGACTGGTTCAAATTTAGCAACAACGCTAACTAATCCTGCAAATAAAGGAATGCCATAGATCTCAGCTATATTATAAATACTGTTGGTTTCTCCGCGAATACATTGGTAAATTTGACCAAGTTTACATAAGGGTAAACGATCTATGTTTAATAGAGCTTTGCTTGTGGTGTATAGTAGTCGCCAGTTGCCTTCTAGTAAATTACTAGCTGCTAATGGCCGTGGTGTAGGATTAAAATCTTCTAAGTTAGCGATCGCTGCTAAAATAGCTTGTTGTTGTGGCTGATTTGCTAATAAACCGCGATTTGTGCCAACAATTATATCTATGAGAGTTGATTTGCCTATCATTAACCTGTACCTCAAGAGTTTGCATGATGAAACAGCATTAATAAAATATTAATGTTCTTTGTCTATAACCAGACAACTCGTAAATAATGCCTTTTTGGCTACCGTTCCCTAATTAAATGAAAATTTTCTTTAATTCGGATTCAGCAATTAAAGAGTTGTATGAAGGAATAAATTAACTCGTATCAAATGATAGACTCTTAGAGGGTGTTTGAAAAGTTATGGTTGATGTATCAAATATTTTTTACCCCACCCTAATTTTATTGTTTCCCCCCTTTACAAGGGGGGACTAAGGGGGGTAGCAATGTGATGAAAATTACGGAATACCACTTTTCAAACATCCTCTTAATGTCTAGTTATATAAACCCTTGTGTGTGATTGTTAATATGTTAGATTCTCCCCTCCGCGAAGCTCCCCGAAACCAACGAGCATCAGTTATTCCCTTAAAACAAGAGTCCTCCATGTTGGACTGGTTGCGGCTGAGTGGCAGATTGATAGCCCGTGATATCCATGACACCGACTCGCGGGAAGATGTAGAAGTAATATCCGATTTTCTGGGCGCAGACGACGGAATTGGTGATACTGACTATGATGATGACGATGATGTAATTGCTGAGGAGGACTAGTACCGCAGGATCTTGCGAACTAGTAACCAAAACCGGGTTGGATTATTTTGTTGAGGTTTTTTTAAAGTGTGGAGTGAAGGGACTTTTTTTTGTGGACGCTAAATTATCTCCTAATCAAAGTTTGAATTTTTCGGGAATTGGGTTAGCCTCCTTGCTGGCCTTGTTACTCAGTACGACAGCCTTGATTTCAGATTGGATGGGAAATAGAACCCCATGGGCTACTACTTCCCTCACCCTACCTCTTTTATTATCTGCTGTGGGTGTGGCGATTTTGGGACAGTGGGTAATCCCTCTGCTACAAACGCTCAAAACCGGGCAAATCATCCGGGAGGATGGACCCCAGGCACATCTCAAAAAGGCGGGAACACCAACTATGGGGGGTATATTTTTTATCCCTGTAGCGGTGATAATTGCTTGTATATTATCCGATTTTTCGGAAAATGTGCTGGCAGTTTCGGCTTTAACACTCAGCTACGGCTTAATTGGCTGGATAGACGACTGGCAAATTTTGCGTCGGAAGTCTAACAAAGGAATTTCTCCAAAGATGAAGTTGGCTTTGCAAGTTATCTTTGGGGCGGTATTTTGTGCGTGGTTGGTATTTAAGGGTGATTTTAGTATAACTAATATCCATGTACCTTGGGTGGGTTTATCCTTACCTTTAGGACTGTTGTTTTGGCCTGTGGCGGGTTTTGTCCTGGTTGCCCAGAGCAATGCTACTAATTTAACAGATGGGATTGATGGTTTAGCAGCGGGAACAGTAGCGATCGCTATTTTCGCATTAGGTGTGATTATTGCGCCAACTTCTCCCGATTTGATGGTTTTCTGTGCTGCTGTCAGCGGTAGCTGCTTGGGCTTTTTAGCCTACAATCGCAACCCGGCTAGTGTTTTCATGGGTGACACCGGTTCTTTAGCCCTGGGTGGCGCTTTAGCTGCGGTTGCACTGTTAACTAATACTTTAGTAGCACTGTTTATTCTGAGTGGGATTTTCTTTGTCGAAACTCTCTCTGTGATGGCACAAGTTGGTTATTATAAAGCGACAAAAGGACCAGATGGCAAAGGTAAGCGATTATTTAAAATGGCTCCTTTACATCATCATTTAGAATTAACTGGTTGGTCAGAATTGCAAGTAGTGGCTGTGTTTTATATGATCGCCGCTTTTCTAGCTTCCGTTTGTATTATGTCCATAAAATAATCAGTTTTGTTTTAATCATCAGATTTTTCACAAATAAAAATTCACAACCTCCAAATTTGGGGGTTGTTTTTGTTTTGAGATTGGGGGTTCTGTCCAGAACGTAAATTACCCCAATTCCCAATACTCAAATTGTCATTTACATCCTTGAGGAGTTGAGCAAATTCAGGGGATTATTGGGATATTTTGCCAGATAGAAACAAAATATTTGCTACTTACGTCTAATTACTAAGCTGCTGTAACAAGCAATGTTAGGCTTGAAGTTTACACGGCAGTAGGTTGGGTGTAAAGTTACCAGGGAACACAACTAATATGAAGCATCTATTGTACCGATATGGTATTTTGACGCTTTTTTCTATATGTACCCTCATGGGTATGACTAGCGTTAAAACTGTATTAGCATCACCAGCAGAAGAAGCAAATCGAGTTTGCATGAAAGGAGGCGCTGCCGTTGTCACTGTTAAAGGTAATGGACATGGTAGCGGTTTCCTTGTCAGTCAAGATGGTTTAATTATTACCAACGCTCATGTAGTTAATCGTGGTCCTAGCGTTGTCACTGTGGTATTTCGGGATGGTAGGCAAGTACCCGCCGATGTGATCGGTTTTGCTAGGGGTGGAGTTGATTTAGCAGCCTTAAAAATCCAAAATCGTAAAAATTTACCACATCTGAGTTTAGCTGCTAGTACAGCCAAAGTAGGTTATCCAGTGTTTGCTATTGGTAGTCCCTTGGCTGCTGATAACCGCGATACCTGTACTCAAGGAAATATTAGCCGCATTCGTCCAGATGGAATTATTCAACATACTGCAACTCTGAATCCTGGAAACTCTGGCGGACCTTTATTAAATACTAAAGGGGAAGTTATTGGTGTTAATACCAGTGTAGCTGTATCTCCAGTTCTTGATGATGCTGGTAATCAGGTTGCGGTTGTACCAGGAGGAACTGGAATTAACTTTTCTCAACCAGGAGCAAAAGTCAAATCTTTTTTAGCAGATATCAAACAAAAAAAAGTTTCTCCTATCTCCACTCTCCCTGCCGAAGAACCATCTGTAAAAACTATTTCCCTTGATGGTCAAGTAATTAATGGTAGTTTAAATGGCAGTCCTGATTATTATATATTTTCAGGTAAAGCAGGTCAAACAATTGTGATTGAAATGGATAGTCAGAAGATTAATCCATTCTTAACCTTATCTCAAGTTATTGAATCTGACGCTGGGAAAAAGATTGAAAAAATTGCTGAAAATGACGACAAAGGAGCAGGTGATTTTAATGCTAGAATTGTCGCTACTTTACCAGCAGATGGAATTTATTTAATAATTGCCAATTCTTCCGAAAGGGGGGAAACTGGTAATTATAGTTTACGGGCTATTTCTAAATATGAGTAGGTTGGGTTGAAGAATGAAACCCAACATTCTTAAACAACAACGTTCTAACTGTGTTGGGTTTCGCTGTTGCTCTACCCAACCTACATTTTGATAATCAACATCAATTTTTTAATTAAGGACTCAAAAATCATGAAATTACAATCACTTTCCATCTTTTTAGGATTAACAACATTGACCTTAACCATGAGCATAAATCCTGGTTTAAGTCAAGATAATGCTTCTGCTCAACCAAATCAAGTCACATTTTTCTGTCAAGAAATATTTGATCCAGCCAGTGGTGAAAAAGTTCCCGCTACCATTGCTTGGGTTCCTGAACGTCAAGGTCACGTACGGTTTATTGGTTGGAAATCCGAGTATTTTGCCAAAGGTGGTTGGACTCCCCAAAAACGTTGCCAACAAGTATCTAGAAAGTTCCAGAATTTTTATGAAGCAGGTCGTTTAAATCGCTTGACAACGGGTGAAAATCAAGGTAATCCTGTGGTTTGTGCTGTGGCAAGTGATGAACAAACTTGTAATGCTAACAATCAATTATTTACCCTAAAAAATAATAGTAACCCAGGATTAGTTTTAGAGCAACTTGTGAATATAGCCCAGGGTAAAAGTTCAGAACTACTTTGGCAAAGTTCAGGAAATAGTAAGTATTTGAATGTGGGTAAATATTTGCAAAATGCCCCACTTGTGAATATTAAAAAATAGCCATTCTCGACACAAATAAAACGGACTTTATCTCTTTCCCTCGTTCCCCTGCTCTGCCGGGGAATGCCCACAGGAGGCTCTGCCTCCACTGTATTCACTGTATTTGAGGCAGAGCCTCAAACTCCCATTCCCAGCCGGAGTCTGGGAACGAGTTTAACGGTGCGTTAGCGACAGCGTAACGCACCCTACAAATCATCTACTAATCAACAATTACCATGAACCGTAACATTGCTATTATTTCCTCTTTATTATTCCTATTTTTCCCATCATTGACATTAGCAAATCCTCCCTATTCCTTATCTCAAAAAATTACCCCGGCTACCTGTAATTTAGAACCTGATAACCCCGAAAGTGGAGAATATTCACCACAAAAACTCCAAACCCTTGTTAAACAAATTACAGTCAGAGTCATTGGTGATAATAACGGCGGTTCAGGAACAATATTGGCTAAAAAGGGCAATTCCTATTTAGTTGTTACCAACTCTCATGTTTTGCTGGGAGTTAATAAAGTTCAAATTAAAACACCTGACAATCAAATCTATTCAGCCCAAATTTTGCCTAATACTAATTTTGGTAAACTAGATTTAGTTGTTCTGCAATTTACATCTAATCAAAATTATTGTCTACCTAAAGAAATTGCTAGTTTCGATATTAATACAGATACACCAATTATAGCCGCCGGCTATTCTAGCAGCAAAGGGGAAATAGTATTTAGAACCGGAACAGTAAAACAAATAATTTCTCAACCTAGTTTAAAAGCTGGATATGAAATTGGTTATACCAGCGATATTGAACAGGGAATGAGTGGCGGTCCAATTATTAGTAGTCTAGGGTATCTCCTGGGAATTAATGGGATTAGTTCCTATCCTTTAGTCAATTCTGGTTATGTTTATACCAACGGAAAACGCCCCACAAATACAGAAATTCAAGAATTTAGAAAACTCAGTTGGGGAATACCCATTAGGACAGTTTTAGGTCAGGTAAGACCAGAAGTTCTCACCGCTTATAATTTACCTCTACCAGATATTAAACAGCAAATAGCAGAAGTACCGTTAACAGGATGGTTAGGAGAATTAGAAGCAAAAGCTCAACAAATTACTGTCAGAATTGATAGTAGTAGCGGTAGTAATGGTTCAGGGATAATTATCGCTAAGGAAGGAGATATTTACACCGTTTTAACTGCGGCTCATGTAGTTTGTAAACCACCAGATAAACCAGGAAAATGTGAGCCAAATACTTATAAAATCCTCACAGTAGATGGTAAACAATATCCTGTAGAACCAAGCACGATTAAATTAGAAGAAGGGGTAGATTTAGCAGTAGTTAAATTCACCAGTCGGGAAAATTATCAAGTTGCGACCTTAGCAAATTATCCCACCAAAGATGATGAATATATGTTCACCGCGGGTTATCCCAGGTTAGGAGAAAAATCACCTTGGCGGTTCACATTGGGACAAATTTATAGTCAGGAAAGAGGATTATTAAATACTACCCAATCAGATTTTAACAATAACAGTTCTGGTACAGCCCAAAGTGCAGCTTCCTTAACAGGAGGATATGAATTAGTTTATAGTAGTATCACCTTTGGCGGCATGAGTGGGGGACCTGTTTTAGATTCTCAAGGGCGGGTAATTGGTATTCATGGCAGAACTGAGGGACAAGCTGCTATTGATAATAATAGTAGTAGTGGCGGAAATATCCAATTAGGTAATAGTTTGGGTATTCCGGTGAGTACATTTTTGGCATTAGCTACCCGACTGAATACCCAAGCACAAAAGGTAGAAACCACCCCAACACCAGAACTAAATCAACAGAAAGTTAGGTCTATTAAAACAGCGATTTTATCAGTAGATGTTTCCCAAGGCAATACTACCGCCAGTCAATGGTTAGAAAGAGGAAATCAACTGTGGCGGTTACGTCGTTATCCAGAAGCAATACAGGCTTTTGAAGCAGCAATTAAGCAAAAACCAAAGTTTATTCACCTGGCTTATTATGGCAAGGGTTTGGCGTTAGCTAGGAGTGGAGAATATCCAGAGGCTATAACTGCATTACAGCAATCGGTGCAATCTCAACCTGATTTTGTTCCTGCTTGGTTGTTGCTAAGTGCAGTTTATCGAGAATCAAACCAACTGGATAAAGCCTTAGCAGCCATAAATCAAGCCATTCAACTTCAGCCCAATAATCCTAATTTGTATAATGAGAAGTGGGCAGTTTTAAAGGATTTAAAAAAATATAGAGAAGCAGCAGCAGCGATAAATAAAGCCATTGAACTCAGTCCCCGTGCAGCATTTTACAGCAACCGGGGAAATGTCCGTAATGATTTAGGAGATAAGCCAGGAGCAATAGATGATTACAACCTAGCTATCAAGTTTAATCCTAACTATGCCAATGCCTACTACAACCGGGGAAATGTCCGTAATGATTTAGGAGATAAGCCAGGAGCAATAGATGATTACAACCTAGCTATCAAGTTTAATCCTAACGATGCCAAGGCCTACAACAACCGGGGAGTTG